>NZ_JBHJQP010000109.1:0-28026 GCF_042262625.1 Streptomyces sp. NPDC056347
GCGGGGGGGCGCCCGACGCACCGCCCGGCAGGCCGGGGGCGGTTGGTCAGTTGAATTCGTCGGGGTTCGGGCCGGTGCGCAGGTTCCGGTCGGTGGCGGTGATGGCGGTCATGTCGTCGTCGGTGAGGGTGAAGTCGAAGACGTCGAGGTTCTGGCGGATGCGGGCGGGGGTGACGGACTTGGGGATGACGATGTTGCCGAGCTGGAGGTGCCAGCGCAGGACGACCTGGGCGGGGGACTTGCCGGTGCGCTCGGCGATCGTGGTGATGGCGGGGTCGGTGAGGACGGCGCCCTGGGCGAGGGGGCTCCAGGCCTCGGTGGCGATTGCGTGCTCGGCGTGGAAGGCGCGCAGTTCGGTCTGCTGGAGGCCGGGGTGGAGTTCGATCTGGTTGACCGCGGGGACGAGGTCGCTGGTGTCCAGGAGGCGCTGGAGGTGGGCGGGCTGGAAGTTGGAGACGCCGGCTGCGCGGATGCGGCCGTCGGCGGCGAGGGTCTCGAGGGCCTTCCAGGTGTCGGTGTAGAGGTCGCGGGCGGGGGTGGGCCAGTGGATCAGGTAGAGGTCGACGTGGTCCAGGCCGAGCTTGGCGAGGCTGGTGTCGAAGGCGCGCAGGGTGGCGTCGTAGCCCTGGTCGGTGTTCCAGAGCTTGGTGGTGATGAAGAGGTCCTGGCGGGGGATGCCGGATTCGGCGAGGGCGCGGCCGACGCCGGCCTCGTTGCCGTAGATCGCGGCGGTGTCGATGCTGCGGTAGCCGGCCTGGAGGGCGGAGGCGACGGCGGTGGTGGTCTCCTCGTCGGGGACCTGGAAGACACCGAAGCCGAGCTGAGGGATCTCGACGCCGTTGTTCAGCTTCACAGTGGGAACGTTGCTGGTCATGGTGGTTCGCTTCCTTGATGTCGCGTGGGGGGGCAGGGGGTACGGGGTGGTCAGCCGTGGACCGGGACAGGGGCGGGGACGGTGTCGGCGGCGGGCGCGTCCGCGGGGGTGCGGCGCTTTGGGGCGGCGGGCCGGAAGGCGAGGCCGGGGGCCGCGGCGGCGAGCGGCGCGCCGACCCGGTTCGGGGCCGTCCAGCCGGTTCCGGCGGCGATGACCGCACCGCCGAGCCGGGCGGCGAGCGCGTCGCCGAGGCCGAACGCGCCGATGCCGGCGGCGGAGGCCGGGGCGGGGGCGCCGTGGGCGTGGTCCAGGACTCGCTTCCGCAGCGGCGGGACGGTGGCGATCCCGAAGGCCCCGACGGGCAGGAGTGCGAGCGGCATGGGGACAGCCCTCCGTGCTGATTGCTGGTGCGCCTTACGAGACACGACAATAGTTGCGTGCGCGCTATAGATGCAAACGCGGACATTCATCCATGGCCGGGGGCCCTGGGGCCGGGGACGCCTGCGGCGGGCCGCCGCGGGGCAGGGCCGGACGGCCGCCGGGGCGCACTCCGGGTGCTTCGGCGCGGGCGCGGTCTCAGCCGGCGAAGCCGCCTTCCGGCTGGATGATCTCCAGGTTGGTGCCGTCCGGGTCGTTGAAGTAGGCGACCCTGGTCCCGAGGGCCGCGTCGGGCGTCACCTCGCCCGCGATGAAGGTGTAGTCGTCGCCGAGGAAGCCGTATCCGGCCTCCTTCATCCGCCGGTGGACCGCGTCGAAGTCGTCGACCCGGAAGCAGAGGTGCATCGAGCCCGGGCGGTTGGCCATGCCGTTCGTCCGCTCGCCCTTCGGTTCCTGGAACTGGATGAGGTCGATACCGAGGCTGTTGTCCAGGTTGATCGTGGCGTAGCGCAGTTTCGCGGTGGGCAGCCCCTGCGACCTGCCGAACGGGTCACTGTGCATGGTCTCGCCCGCGACGACGGGCTCCCGCCCGGTGAGGGCGCGGTAGAACGCGATCGAGGCGTCCAGGTCGGAGACCGAGATCCCGACGTGGGCGGCCAGGGTGAGGTTCATCGGAGTGCCGGAAACGGCCATGGTCCATTCCCTTCGTCTCGCGCCCCCTGGAACGCCGCGAGACGTTCACGGGCGCACGGCGGCCCCGGAAAGGGACCGACTGGAATCGATTGTCCTGGTCACGGCGGATCACGCATCTCCTCGGCCCCGGCCCGGCCCCTCCTCCGCCGCGTTCCTTGCAGGGGCTCCTTACCATGCTTCGCGGATATTTTCGGTCAGGGCTTATCCTGGATCACGTCGCACCGGGAAACGGGAAAGGAACCCATCCCCATGACTGCCACGGACCGCTCACTGACCGCCCTCGCCAACGGATGGGCCGCCCTGTCGTTCCTGCACGGCAGGATCGAGGCACACATCGAGCGGGCGCTGCAGGCCGGCCACGGGCTGAGCGTGCGCGAGTACTCCCTGCTCGATGTCCTCAGCCGCCAGCACGACGGGGAGGGCGGCCATCTGCAGATGAGGCAGGTCGCCGACGCGGTCGTGCTCAGCCAGAGCGCCACCACCCGTCTGGTCACCCGCCTGGAGGACCGCGGCCTGCTGTCCCGCTACCTCTGCCCGACCGACCGCCGCGGCATCTACACCAACGTCACCGAGGACGGCCTGAGGCTCCTGGAGGAAGCCCGGCCGACCAATGACGCCGCCCTGCGCGAGGCGCTCCGCGAAGCCGCCCTGAACCCCGAGCTCGCGCCCCTGGTCGAGGTCGTGGAGGCGGTGAGCCCGGCCCCGAGCGCGGCCGTGTGACCGCCGCCGTGCCGGAGGTACGGGCGCGCCGGCCGTTCACGGCTCACGGACGTCCGGCCGCGGCGGGACGGCGGCGCCCGCGGCCAGCAGGGTGCGCGCCAGTGCGCGGCAGCGGTCGCCGAGCTCCGGCGGGTCGAGGACCTCGAACGCGTGCCCGAGCAGGAGTACGTGCATGATCAGGGCGTCCAGGCCGGCGGCGCCGCTGACCACCTCGCAGCGGTCCGTGCCGCGCCGGCGCACGACGGCCGCCGACGCCGGGATCTGCGCGCGCACCGTGTCGGCGGGGGCGTGCACGAGGAAGCGTGCTTGGTGCGGGTAGGCCCGGCTGGCCACGCCCTCCTGTACGTAGGCCGCCGCGTCGGGGGCCGGTCGCGGGGAGAAGCGCCAGGTCCGGGCGGACACCCCGGTCATCCGGTCGACGCGGAAGCTGCGCCAGTCGTCGCGGTCGAGGTCGTAGGCCAGGAGGTACCAGCGCCGGTCCGAGGCGACCAGGCGGTAGGGCTCGGTCCGCCGTTCGGTCACCTCGCCGCGGGACGGGTAGTCGAAGCCGGTCTCGACCCCGTCGCGGCAGGCCCGGGCCAGTGTCATGAGCGCCTCGGGGTCGACCGGGGTGCGGCCCCGGCCGAAGGACTCCACCGACGCGGTCAGCGCGCGCACCTCGTGCCGCAGCCGGGCGGGCAGGACCTGGTCGAGCTTGGTCAGCGCACGCAGCGCCGCCTCTCCTGATCCGGTGGCGGCGGTGCCGTCCGGGCGGGAGGCGTTTCCCGCGCCGACGAGGAGGGCGACCGCGGTCGCGATCGCCTCCTCGTCGTCGAGGAGCAGCGGCGGCAGTTCCTGTCCCGGCCCGAGCCGGTAGCCGCCGCCGGTTCCCTGGGCGGCGTGCACGGGGTAGCCGAGGGTGCGCAGCCGTTCGATGTCGCGGCGCACGGTGCGCGGGGTGACGCCGAGCCGTTCGGCGAGTTGCGGGCCGGTCCATGTCTGGCGTTGCTGGAGCAGTCCGAGCAGGGTGAGTACCCGTTCCGTGGTGCCCCGTTCGGTGCTGCTCGTCACGTCCATGCGGTTCACCCTGTCAGAGATAGCGGACCGGTTCTGTCCGCTTGGGGTGTCAGGGTGTTTCCCGGCCCGCCTGCCGCGTGATCCGTGCGGCGGGTGAAATCCACTGTGAACGGAGCGTTCTGATGAGCCGTGCTGTCCAGGTCACCTTCGATGCCCGCGATCCGCGTGCGCTGTCGTCCTTCTGGCGTGAGGTGCTGGGCTATGTCCATCCGGGGCCGCCCGGGGTGGAGATGGCCGAGGGGGACGATCCGCTGGCGGCGTGGGACGAGTTCCTGGTCCGGATCGGGGTGCCCGAGGAGCAGCGCAACGCGAAGTCGGCCCTGGAGGACCCGGAGGGGCGGGGGCCGCGGGTGTTCTTCCAGCAGGTTCCGGAGGGCAAGGCGGCCAAGAACCGTGTTCATCTCGATGTCCGTGCGGCCCCGGGGCTGCGGGGGCCGGAGCGGATGGCGGCCCTGGAGGCGGAGTGCGGGCGGCTGGTCGCCCTGGGTGCGAAGCGGGTACGCCGTGACGAGCCCGCTCCCCCGCTGCGTGCCGGGTTCATCGTGATGGCGGATCCTGAGGGCAACGAGTTCTGCCTGGACTGACGGCGAACTCGGCCGCGGTGATGCCGAGCAGGACGACGTCGTGGTACTGGCCCGCGATGAACTCGTGCCGGCGCAGCCGTCCTTCCTCGGTGAACCCGAGCCGGCGGTAGAGGGCGAGGGAGGCGTCGTTGAAGGCGTAGACCTCCACCTCGCACTTGTTGCAGCGCTGTTCGGTGAACATGTGGGTGAGGAGGAGTCCGGTCGCTTCCCTCGCGTATCCCTTGCGGCGGTGGGCGCGGGCGACCTCGATGCCCGTTGTGAACCGGCCCGCGCGGCTGTCGGTCCCCGCGACGGTCACCGATCCCGCGAAGGACCGGTCGGCCAGGGTCTCGATGACCAGGCGGAACGCCTCGCCCCCCGGTGGGCGTCCGGCCCGTTCGGCGGTCCAGGCACGGAAGCTCTCGGCGGAGCGGGGCGGGCCGACCAGGTCGGCGTTGCGTACGTCGTCGGTGTCGCGGGCCAGGTCCTGGAAGCCCTCCCAGTCCTCGGGTTCGACTCCGCGCAGGCGTATCCTCTCGCCCGCCCACGCGTCCTTGATGCCGGTCGTCCCGTTCACTGCTTCTCCGTTCGCCGTGCGGATGTGCGGGGGGTGTGCCGGTGCGGTTCAGCGGAGTTCCTGGATGCGGACCAGGTTGCCCGCGGGGTCGCGGAAGGCGCAGTCGCGGATGCCGTAGGGCTGTTCGGTCGGTTCCTGGGCGACTTCGGCGCCGTTTTCCCGGAGTTGTCCGAAGGTGGCGTCGAGGTCGTGGGTGGCCAGCAGGATCCAGCCGTAGGTTCCCTTGGCCATCATCTCGGTGATGGTGCGGCGTTCGTCCTCGGTGACCGAGGGGTCGGCGGCGGGCGGGGCCAGGAGGATGGATGTGCCGGGCTGTCCGGCGGGGCCGACCGTGATCCAGCGCATCCGGCCCTGGCCGACGTCGCTGCGGACCTCGAAGCCGAGGACGTCGCGGTAGAAGGCGAGGGACTTCTCCGGGTCGTCGTGCGGGAGAGCAGTCGTGTGGATGGTGATGTCCATGACGATCATGCTAGGGACTGCTCCGCGCGGCACGTGTCCAATACCGCGGACGGCGTACCGGCCGTGTCGCGGCCTCGGGCCGAAGCGGTGTGCGCGCCCCGGGGGGGGCGTGCCGGGCCCGGGTCTCCGCCGGGAAGGGAGATCCAGGTCACATCCGGGCGTGTCACAGGAGGCCGGGCTGTCTCGTCACAGAGGTGAAGGCATCAACGATCACCCGTGGAGGACAGGACGATGGACGCTCGACTCGACTACTTCGCCGACCCGACCGTCGGCAGGGCCATCAAGCACATCACCGCGGTGGGCAGGACGATCAGGGAGTCGCCGCTGCCCGCCTCGACGCAGGAGCTGGTCGCGCTGCGGGTGAGCCAGATCAACGGCTGCGCCTTCTGCATCGACATGCACACCAAGGAGGCCGCCGCGGCGGGCGAGTCCCAGGTGCGGCTGCATCTGGTGGCGGCGTGGCGGGAGGCCACGGTCTTCACCGGGGCCGAACGCGCCGCGCTGGAGCTGGCCGAGCAGGGCACCCGGATCGCGGACGGGGGCGAGGTCTGCGACGCGGTCTGGGCGAAGGCGGCCGAGCACTACGACCAGGAGCAGCTGGGCGCCCTGGTGCTCCTGATCTCCTTCATGGGTGTGGTGAACCGGCTGAACGTCATCTCCCGGCAGCCGGCCGGTTCCTACGAACCCGGGCAGTTCCACTGAGCGGTGCGGGAAGGTGACGGCGGGCGGGGAGGACGCGGTGCGAGGGGCTGGTGCGGTGTGAGCAAGGTCGAGGAGTTCGAGGAGCTGCGGCCGCTGCTGTTCTCCCTCGCCTACCGGATTCTGGGCAGTGTGGGCGAGGCGGAGGACGCGGTGCAGGAGACCTGGCTGCGTTTCGACGCCTCGGCGACCCGGCCCGTTTCGGTCAGGGCCTTCCTGTCGGCCGCGGTGACCCGGATCTCGATCGATGTGCTGCGTTCGGCGCGGGTGCGGCGGGAGAGCTACGCCGGGCCGTGGTTCCCCGAGCCGCTGCTGGACGATCCGTACGAGGATCCGGAGCGGTCGGCGGAGCTGGCGGACTCGGTGTCGATGGCGGCGCTGGTGCTGCTGGAGCGGCTCAGTCCGCTGGAGCGGGCGGTGTTCCTGCTGCGGGAGGTGTTCGCGTTCGGTTTCGACGAGGTCGCCGAGGCGGTGGGGCGCTCCGAGGCGGCGTGCCGGCAGCTGCTGGTGCGGGCACGGCGGCACATGGCGGCCGGGCGGCCGCGGTTCGCGGCGGACTCCGGGGAGCGGCAGGAGCTGGCGCGGCGGTTCTTCGAGGCGCTGCGGGCCGGTGACGTGGCCGGGCTGCAGCACCTGCTGGCCGACGACGTGCAGCTGGTCGGGGACGGTGGCGGCAAGGCCCCGCAGCTGTCCAGGACCGTCACGGGGGCGCGGGGCGTGGCCCGGCTGCTGGGCACGTTCTACCCCTTGCTGTTCCGTACGGGTGCGACGTGCGAGCCGTGCGAGGTCAACGGGCAGCCCGGCGCGGTCGTCCGTGACCGGGAGGGCCGGGTCCTGAACGCCATGGTCCTGGACGTGCTGGGCGGGCGGGTGCGGACCGTGCGCGGGGTGCTCAATCCCGACAAGCTCGGCCACCTCGGGCCGGTCGCCGACGCCTGGGCCCTGAACCGCGAGGTCAGGCGGCTCAGGCAGCGGGCGAACCGGCCCGGCCCGGACGGCGAGCCTCGGGACATTCCGCAGGAAATCGCATGATTCTTTCGGTATGACACATGCGCCGGAGTCCACGCACCCGCAAAAGCCCGCACATCCGTTCGTCGCCCTTCGGCACAAGGAGCTGCGGGACCGTCTCCCGCTCGGTGACACACAGGACTTCGAGGACGCCGCGCGCGGGCTGATCGCGAGCCGGGTGCCGGGGGCCGTCACCGCGGCGGACGGCTCCCCCGTGTGGGACGGCGACACGTACGCCTTCCTCGGCGGCGAGGCCCCGGACACGGTGAACCCGAGTCTGTGGCGCCAGTCCCGGCTGGTGGCCGGGCAGGGGCTGTTCGAGGTCGTCGAGGGCATCTACCAGGTGCGCGGGCTGGACCTGTCGAACGTCACGTTCGTCGAGGGCGACACCGGTGTGATCGTCATCGACCCGCTGATCTCGACGGAGACGGCCGCCGCGGCGCTGGCGCTGTACCGCGAGCACCGCGGCGAACGCCCGGTGGCCGGGGTCGTCTACACCCATTCGCACGTCGACCACTTCGGCGGGGTGAAGGGGGTCACCACGCAGGAGGACGTGGATGCCGGGCGGGTCCCGGTCATCGCGCCGGAGGGCTTCACCGGGCACGCGGTGGCCGAGAACGTGTACGCGGGCACGGCCATGGGGCGGCGGGCCGCGTACATGTACGGGGCGGCGCTGCCGCGCGGGGTGCGGGGGCAGGTCGGTGCCGGTCTGGGCCAGACGACCTCGACGGGCACCGTCACCCTGATCGTGCCGACGCTGGACGTCACCGTGACGGGGCAGGAGGAGACCGTCGACGGGGTGCGGATGGTCTTCCAGATGGCCCCCGACACCGAGGCGCCGGCCGAACTGCTCATCCACTTCCCCGGTTTCCGGGCCCTGTGCGCCGCCGAGGACGCCACCCACACCCTGCACAACCTGCTCACCCTGCGCGGCGCCCTGGTCCGCGACCCCAACGCCTGGTCGAAGGCGCTCACCGAGACGATCGGCCTGTTCGGCGACCGGACCGACGTCGTGTTCGCCTCGCACCACTGGCCGACCTGGGGACAGGAGCGCGTCGTACGGTTCCTGGAGACCCAGCGCGACCTGTACGGCTACCTCCACGACCAGTCGCTGCGCCTGATCAACAAGGGCTGGACGGGGGCCGAGATCGCCGAGCGTCTCCAGCTGCCGCCCGCGCTGGAGAACGCCTGGCACGCGCGCGGCTACTACGGTTCGGTCAGCCACAACCTCAAGGCCGTCTACCAGCGTTACATGGGCTGGTTCGACGGCAATCCGGCGCATCTGTGGCAGCATCCGCCCGTCGAGGCGGGCCTGCGCTACGTCGAGTTCATGGGCGGCGCCGACGCCGTGGTCGGCAAGGCGCGCGGCTCGTTCGACGCGGGCGACTTCCGCTGGGCGGCCGAGGTCCTCAGCCATGTGGTCTTCGCCGACCCCGGGCACACGGCGGCCCGGGAACTGCTCGCCGACACCTTCGAGCAGCTGGGCTACGGCGCGGAGAACGGCACCTGGCGCAACTTCTACCTCTCCGGCGCCACCGAGCTGCGCGACGGCAGGTTCGGTACGCCGACGCTCGCGGCGGCGCCCGACATCGTCGCGAACCTCACGCCGCCGATGCTGTTCGACGCGCTCGCCATCCAGATCGACGGCCCGAGGGCGTGGCACGAGCGGATCGACATCGACGTCATGCTCACCGACACCGGTGCCCGCTACCGGCTGCGGCTGTCCAACGGGGTGCTCAGCCACACCGCGGCGCCCCAGAAGGACGCCGCGGACGTCACGCTGTCCGCCACGGTCCGCTCGCTGGCCTCGCTGGCCGGGCAGGGGCTGACCGCGCAGGGGCTGGAGCGGGCGGGGGTCCGGGCCGAGGGCGACGTGTCGGCGCTGAGCCGCCTCGCCGCGCTCCTCGACCCGGGCGACCGCGATTTCCCGATCGTCACCCCGTGACCGGGGCCGGGCTCCCGGGCCGGAACCGCGACGGGGGCCCGGGTCAGGCCAGGGACTCGCCCGAGGCGACGACGACGCCGTAGAGGTCGGCGACCGTGGCGAGCGCGGCGCGGTGGATCCGGTCGGCGGTCAGTTCGGTGCCGAGCGACGGCAGGGGGCGTGTCGCGCAGGCGTCGGCGACCACGGTGGGGCGGTTGCCGCGCAGGAAGGCCCCCTGCGCGGTGAACAGGACGCACATGTGTGTCATGAACCCCACGACGACGACGTCCTTGTGGCCCGCGGCATCGACGTACTCGCCCAGGCCGGTGCCGACGAAGGCGTCCGGGGCCTTCTTCACGACGACCCGCTCGCCCTCGGCCGGTGCCACGCCCGGGTGGATCCGGCCGGACTCGGCCCGGATGTCGTACGGGGTGCCCTCCCCGCCGTCGTTGACGACGTGGATGATCCCGGCGCCCGCCTCCCGGGCCCGGGCCAGCAGTGCGGCTGCCGCGTCGAGCGCTTCCCGCCAGCCCTCCAGCTCCATCACGCCGCCGGTGTAGGTGTTCTGGTAGTCGACCAGGATCAGGGTCGAGTCGGCGAGGCTCGCGGGGGTCTCGTCGAAACCGTTGAGCTCGCGCAGGGTCGTCGTGGCCATGGGTAAGTCCGCCTCGGGTCGTGTTCTCGGGGATGCACCGGGAACGCTACGACCGGCCGGTGATGTCGGCAATGCCGTCTAACATGCAGATACCGACATCACTGTGTGCGGTGCCGCTCTCCCGCGGGCGGTACCGCACCCCCGGGCATCGCGGAGGTCCCATGAGCGCCGTCGAACGGCTTGTCGTCGTCGTCCTCTTCGACGGTGTCGACCTCCTCGACATCACCGGGCCGCCGGAGGTGTTCGCCCTGCTGCGGCGCGAGCGGGGCGGGGCGGCGGGCTACACCGTGGTCCTGGCCGCCGAGACCATGGATCCCGTCACCACCTCCGCCGGGGTGCGGGTCCTGCCCGACACGACGTTCGCCGGGGTGTCCGGGCGGAGCATCGACACCCTGCTGGTGCCCGGGGCGGTCGAGACCGGCGCCGACGGCCGGGTGCGTGCCCTGGCCGACCCGGCCGTGGTCGGGCGGGTGGGGGAACTCGCCGCCCGCTCCCGGCGGATCGCGTCCGTCTGCGTCGGGGCGCACCTGCTGGCCGCCGCCGGGCTGCTGGACGGCAGGCGGGCCACCACCCACTGGTCGACCGCGCGGCAGCTCGCCGACGAGCACCCCGAGGTCGAGGTCGACGCCGACCCGATCTTCATCCGTGAGGGCGAGGTGTGGACCGGGGCGGGCATCAGCGCCTGTCTCGACCTGTCGCTCGCCCTGGTCTCCGACGACTTCGGCGAGGCCGTCGCGCTGCGCGTGGCCCGCCAGCTGGTGATGTACCTGAAGCGGCCGAGCGGACAGAGCCAGTTCGGCGTGCCGCTGGAGCCCCTGTCCACGACCCGGCGCATCGAGGACCTGCGCCACCACATCATGGACCGGCTCGGCGAACGGCTCACCGTCGCGGACCTCGCCGCGTACGCGCACGTCGGCGAGCGGCAGCTCACCCGGATCTTCAAGGCCGAGCTGGGAACGACCCCGAGCTCCTACGTCGAGTCGGTCCGCGTCGAACGGGCCCGCAACCGGCTGGAGTCCAGCGACGACACCCTCGAACGGATCGCGTCCGCCTGCGGGTTCGGCACGGTCGACACGCTCGTGCGGGCGTTCCGCCGCAAGCTCGGCACGACCCCCACCGACTACCGGCTGCGGTTCCGGGCCGGACCGGGCGCGGTCAGGGCGTGACCGCGCGCAGGGCCAGCTCCCGGCTCCTGCGCACGTGCAGGAGGGTGATCGCCGCGGCCGCCTCGGCGTCCCCCGCCGCGATCCGCTCGCACATCTCGCCGTGCTGCGCGCGCATCGGGGCGGGCTCCGTGTTCAGGCCGAACAGCAGCCGCAGCTGGCCGCTGAGCCGCTGCATGAGCTGGGCCAGCAGCGGGTTGTCGGCGAGGGAGACGATCCCGTCGTGGAAGGCGGTCGCGGCACTGTTCTCCGCCGCCCGGTCCCCGGCCGCGGCCGCGGCCCCGGCCCGCTCCAGCGCGGCCCGCAGCTCCTCCAGCGCCCCCCGCGCGCCGGGCGCGGCGAGGGCCACGCGGCGGGCGGCGAGACGGGACGCCTGGATGGCCAGCGGCTCCCACACGTCGTAGAGGTGCTCGACGTCGGCGCGTTCCAGCCGCCGCACCCGTACCCCGCTGTGCGGCAGCAGGTCCAGCAGCCCTTCCTCCACCAGGGCGCGCAGTGCCTCGCGCACCGGCACCCGGGACATCCGCAGGTCCTCGGCGATCTCGCGTTCCACCATGCGGGCGCCCTGGGGGTAGCTGCCGTCGGTGATGCGGTCCCTGACGGCCCGGCGGGCGATCTCGCTCAGCGGTGTGCGGGCCGCCGGGGCGGGCGGCTGCTGCCCGCCGCCCTTCGGGCCGGTGCCTGCCGTCACGTGTGCCGTCCTCCTCGTGCCTTCCCGGCCCCGCCCGTACGCGGTCCGTGCCGCCCCGTCACCCTATGCGGGCGGCGGGGCGGCACGGGCGCAAGGGCCGGGGCCGGGGGTCAGACCAGGCGGCCGTCGCGGGCGACCACCCGGCCGCCGTGCACGACCAGGTCGCGCGCCGGCAGGTCCACCACGACCTGCGGCAGGCACTCGGCGCGCAACAGTACGAAGTCGGCCGGTGAGCCCGGGGTGAGGTCGGCGCGGGGCAGCCGCATGACGTCGGCGCCGCCGTGTGCGCCGGCCTCGTAGCAGGCGTTCAGTTCCTGGTCGAGGCGTACGTCGGTGACCCAGCCGAGCAGGTGTGCCCGGTGCAGCATGTCCGCGTTGCCGAAGGGGCTCCAGGAGTCGCGGACCCCGTCCGAGCCGAGTCCGACCCGTACGCCGTGCTCGCGCAGCTTCTCGATCGGCAGGACCAGGGAGGCGCTGGGCGCCACGGTGGTCAGCGCGATGTCGAGTTCGCCCAGGTCCTTCGCGGTCCGGGCCAGTTCGGTGTCGGAGAGGCCGGGCAGGCAGAAGACGTGGCTGACGGTCACCCTGCCGCGGAGGGACAGGGCCCGGGTGCGGTCGATGATGCCGCGCAGCGCCGTCAGGCCGTTCTCGCCCCGGTCGTGGAGGTGGATGTCGATGCCGACGCCGTACCGGTCGGCCAGGCCGAAGAGCAGGTCCAGCTGCTCGTCCAGGGCGTGGTCGAAGCCGATCGGGTCGAGGCCGCCGACCATGTCCACGAGCCCGTCGCGGGCGGCCCGGGTGAGGAGTTCGGCGGTTCCGGGGGTGCGGATGACGCCGTGCTGCGGGAACGCCACGATCTGCACGTCGAGCGCGTGCGCGAGCCGTTCGCGTGCCTGGCCCAGGCCCTCCACCCCGGCCAGTCCGTAGGCGGGGGCGATGTCGGCGTGCGCCCGCATCCCGCGGGTTCCCCGGGTCACGGCGTGGGCCATCAGCCCGTACGCCCGCTCGGCCACGGTGCGGCGCTGGCTGTGGAACAGCTCCACGTCCTGCTGGGCGAGTTCGGCGATGGTGTCGGCCGGTTTACGGGACACCCACGCGCCGCCCCAGGTGGTCTTCTCGGGGTGGATGTGCGCGTCGACCAGGGCCGGCAGGGCGATGCGCCCGCCGCCGTCGACGACCTTGGCGCCCCGGGGAGCCGGGTCGCGGGTGATCCGGCCGTCGACGACCGTGAGGTCCACCGCCTTCGCCGCCCCCATGGGCCGTACGTCGCGGAAGACCACCGTGTCACGGGGGCCGCGCCGGGCGCCGGTGCCGGCCGCGGCCTGGGGCACCCCGGCGGACAGGGCGACACCGGTGCCCGCCAGGGACGCGGCGCCCGCGAGAACACCGCGCCGGGACAGCGGGGAGGGAGGGGGTGTCATGGGTGCTCCTTCGGTCGTCTCTCGATGCTCGATACCGAACGGACCCAGTTTGTATACCAAGAGGCAGGCCAGAACAAGACCCCGCACAGCCGACCCGCCATTTCTCCAGGATCTCCCCCTCGCCTCCTTCCGTACCGCATGAATTGGTATACGAATCGGGGCCGGGTGGTGCGGACCGGGGGCCGGCGGCGGCCGGTCGGGGCGGCCCGGGTGCGACGGTCCGGCAGTTCCGGGGGCCGCGGGGCTGCCGGAGACGGCACAAGAAGCGGCGGCCCGGCCGGTGACAGGATTTCGCGCATGAACGAGGTCCGGGAAGTGATCCAACGTCCGCCGCGGCGGCGCCACTTGTGGTTCCTCACCGGGCTCGGGGCCGCCGGCGGGCTGTTCGCCACGGTGCGCGGGGTCCGCCTCGGCACGCCGCTGGACTTGTGGCTGGGGGCCGGTGCGCTGCTCGCGCTGCTGGGTGTCCTGGCGCTGAACGCGGCCGTCACCCGTACGGGCGCCGACCCGTACGGAGTACGTTTCCGCACGCTGCTGCGCCGCCGGAACGTGCCGTGGGGCGACATCGCCGGCCTGCGGATCATCCTGAGGCACGGCGGCGGCTCCCGGGCTCCGGAGGTGCGGCGTCTGGGGCTGGTGCTGCGCGACGGGCGCCGGACGGTCCTGCCGTGGCCGCGGAGCCGGTCGCCCCGGGAGCGTGCGGAGTTCGACGCGCGGGTCGCGGAGTTCCAGGAGCTGCACACCCGGTACGGGGACCCGGACACGGACCGGGTGCCCGTCCTGTCGCACCGCACCGCCGGGCGGGTCCCGGCCGCGGCACTGGGCCTGTGCGCGCTGCTGCTGGCGGGGGCGGGGCTGGCCGCGTGGTCCGTGCCGGAGGCCACCGCCCGCGCCCGGGAGTGGCGGTCGGCGCTGCCGTGCCCCTCCCCGGCCGCCGGCGCGGGGCACCACGACTGCCTGTCCACCGTGCCCGCCGTGATCGCGAGGACCGAGGTCAACCGGCCCAAGCGGTCCAGCTGGCTGTACTTCTCGGGCGGCCGGCCCCTGGAGCGGCTGGCGGTCTCGCGCGAGGGCGCCCAGGGGTTCGGGCCGGGCGACGGTGTCGAACTGACCCTGTGGCGCGGCAAGGTGATGAAGGTCTCCGGGGCGCGCCATGTGTGGCGCGAGCATGTTCCCGCCGCCGGTTCGGTGGCCGTCCTGGCGGCCGGGCTGGTCCTGGCGGCGGGTCTTCCCGGTGCCAGGGTGCTGCTGTACGTGCGCGGGCGGCAGCTGCCCGACGACGCGGTGCTGCCCTCCGTGTT
Source organism: Streptomyces sp. NPDC056347 (assembly GCF_042262625.1). Taxonomy (NCBI): domain Bacteria; kingdom Bacillati; phylum Actinomycetota; class Actinomycetes; order Kitasatosporales; family Streptomycetaceae; genus Streptomyces; species Streptomyces sp. NPDC056347. The sequence continues at coordinate 14,183 of NZ_JBHJQP010000109.1, forward strand.
CCCGTTCGCGGGTGTCCTCGCGGGGACGGGCCTGTGGCTGCTGCCGCTGTGCTTCCGCCATCCCACGGGGGTGGCGGGCTCGCCGGGGGCGCTCCTCTGGGCGGGGGCGGGTTCGGCGGCCACGCTGGCCGGGTTCGTCCTGGCGTGGCGGGCCACCGGGGTCCGTGCGCCCGGGGCGGACGGGCCGGAAGCGGAACACGGTGACGGGGGCGGGGAGGCGGCCGAGGTGTTCGTCGCCGCCCGTTTCCTGGAGGCGACCGACTACAACCCGCATCTCTTCGGCACCCACATCGTCCTGGGCGGCGGGCCGCCCGCGGTGACGCCGCACTCCGGCCCGGGCCGTTTCGCGGCGAAGCCGATCCCGGTGGAGCGGCTCGCCCTCAAGGGCGTACGGCGGGCGCGGGGCGGCGACGGCGACCTCGTCCCCGGCGGCTGGCACATCGCCGAGCTCGACGACGCGGGCCGCACCGTCCGCCTCGCGGCCGCCCCTGCCGACCTGGACCGCGTCATCCGCGAGCTGCGCCCCGCCTCGGGGTGAGGCCGGGCGGGTACGGGTGCCGGGGGCGCCGGGCCGTACCCGCTTCTCCGGGCGGCGGGCCCTCGCCCAACCGGCAGGGCCGGCCGCGCACTTCGGCGGGATCCGCCTGCGGACACCGCGGCAGCGGCTACCGTACGTACACGCCGCGTTGCCCACGGTCCCCGAGGAGGATTCCTGTGTCATCACCCTGCGATCCCAAGTACGCCCCCATCGGCGACGTGGGTGTAGCGATCATGGCGATCGACTCCCGGCTCAAGTCCATCTACGACGGCCCCACCGGGAAGGAGTCCGAGCAGCGGAGGCTGACGGACCAGTTCACCGCGTCGATGGACCCCGAGGAGGCCCTCGAGGTGGTGGACGGCGCGTGCACCCTCGTCTACGTGTTCATGCGGTGGCTGCGGAACACCTACGAGAAGCACGACAAGGACGTCATCGAGTACGTGGTGCCCAGCCTCGTCGGCTCGATGCGCATGATGCGCAGGAGCGTCCGCCCCGAAGCGATCCCGACCATGGCGGGCCTGGTCGTCTCGGCCGGGATCGGGCTGAGCCCCACCCTGTGGCGCAAGCAGTACGGCAGCTGGACCCCGGACGAGCTGACCGCGCTGGAGGCCACCGCGCTGCTGCTCGCGGAACACATCAACCGCCTCACCGACGACCACGACTTCGCCACCCGCATGGTCACCGAGGCCCTGTCCGCGGCCGACCGCGACTGATCCCCGCCCGGCCTCGGCACCCCTCACGGTCCGGCGGGGTCCGGACCGGCCGCCCGGTGCGCGCGGGGGCGGAATCCGGTGTCGCCGGCGGGTCCGCCGGCGTTAGCGTGCACCGCATGACCGAAACCGATCTTCCGCCGCGTCTGACCCGGCTCACCTTTCTCGGCCCCCTCTCCGAGGCGCGGGCCGCACGGATCGTCGGCCGGCTCGCCGGGGCCGCCCCCACGCGTGTGCTGGACCTCGGCTGCGGCTGGGGCGAGTTGATGCTCCGCGTCCTGGAGGCGGTGCCGGGGGCGAGCGGGACGGGGATCGATCTCAGCGCCCCGGACCTGGCCCGGGGGCGGGCGAACGCCGGGGCCCGCGGGCTGGGCGACCGGGTGGAGTTCATCGAGAAGTCCGCGGCCGGGACCGACCACGGCCCCGCCGATCTCGTCCTGAGCATCGGGGCCGGCCACGCCCTCGGCGACGCCGCTCCCCCGCACCACATCGCCGAAGCGCTCGCCGTACTGCGCCGGAGCGTCGCGCCCGGGGGGCGGGTCCTGTTCGCCGAGGGGTTCTGGCAGCGCTCCCCCACCGCCGCCGAACTGGCCGCGATGTGGCCGGGCGCCCGCGCCGACGAACACCACGACCTGGCCGGGCTCGTCGACCTCGCGGTGGCCGCCGGATTCCGGCCTTCCTGGATCGAGACGGCCGGTGACGACGAGTGGGAGGACTTCGAGTCCGGCTACCAGTCGGACGTGGAGGAGTGGCTGGCCGCCCACCCCGGCCACCCGCTGGCCCGGGAGACCCGCGAACGCGTCGACCGGCACCGGACGAGCTGGCTGCGGGGCTACCGGGGCGTGCTCGGGATGGCCTACCTCACGCTGGTCCCGGTGGACTGAACGGTGCCTCACGCCGGTCCCGGGGCCGGGGCGTGAGGCACTGTCAGACCCCGGAGCTAGGGTCCCGTCATGGCCAACCGCTCCTATCTCTACTCAGCCGACACCCCGCCCACCGCGGACGCGCTCCCGGACACAATCCGCTGCGTCTCCGAGCACAACTGGAGCATTCCGCTGGCGCACCGGCTGCTCGTCGGGCGCGGGACGTCGATCGTCCCCTCCATGATCTGGAATCCGCGGATCGGGATCGCCGCCGACTTCGACGGCGGAGCCGAACTGCTCCTCGGTCTCCTGCGCGTGGTCGGCCGGGGCCTCGAGGGCGACGCCGCATTCGCCGAGTGCGTCGCCAGGACCACGGCCCACCTGGACAAGCAGCGCGACCGGCTCTTCGTGCTGGAGACGGGCGAGATGCTCTCGCTCCACGACGAGGACCCCGAGGCGGCGGTGGAGTCGCTGGCCGCCCGGGACATCCCCGAGGCCGTGGCCCGCGCCGAGGCAGCGATATCCGGCGGGGACGACACGTGGCTGGCCTCCGTCCGGGCCGGCTGGCAGGAGCACTTCGCTTCCTTCTACGGCGACGCGCTCTACTTCTCGTTCCCCTCTCCGTAGGCGCGGCGCATCAGCAGGTGGCCGCGGCGGAACCGTTCCCCTTCGCACGGCTCGCGCAGCATCCGGCCGACCTCGGTGAACCCGGCCTCGCGGGCCATGTCCGCGAGGCCGTCGAGCGGCCACCGGTAGGCCGTCGTCACCTTGTGGTCGAACGCGGCGACCGGTCCGCCCTCCGACTCGAAGAAGGCGAGCAGGAGGTGGCCGCCGGGCGCGAGCATCCGCCGGAACTCGGCAAAGTACGGGGGAAGTTCGCCCGGCGGAGTGTGAATGACCGAGTACCAGGACACGATCCCGCGCAGCTCGCCGTCGGCCAGGTCCAGGGCGTCCATGGAGCCGACCTCGAACCGCAGGTCCGGGTACGCCCGACGGGCGAGGTCGATCATCACCGGCGACAGGTCCACACCGAAGGCGTCCAGCCCCAGGTCCCGCAGGTGCGCGGTGAGGTACCCGGGGCCGCACCCCAGCTCGGCGACGGGCCCGCCGCCCGCGGCCGTCACGAGCTCGGCGAACACGGCGAGGAACGAGCGGTCCAGCGGCAGCTCGCCGAGCGAGTCACGGGCGAGGTCCGCGTAGAGGGAGGCCACGGCGCCGTAGGCGTCGGCCGTCGTCTCCAGGTAGGAGGAGGGGGCGAGTTCGGTCATGAGCGAGGACCCTACGGCCTTTCCGGTACCGCGGCGGCCGCATCGCGCCACGGACACGGGCGCGGCACCCCACGCCTGCCGCGCCCCCGGGCCGGCGCCCGGGCCGGTCCTCGCCGCGAAGCCCGGCCGCGGGACATGCCGGGCGCCGGCGCCGTAGCCGTACCGGCTCCGCCGCGGCGCCCGAACCGCGACGGCACCGCCCGGCGCGCCGCCCGTGACGGGTTCCCGCACCGTCGTGACACCACCACGCCCCCACCATGGCACATACGTGGCGCCAAGCACTCGTCGGAGTGGCGCCAGGGAGCACCACGCGGCGCCACCGGGAGCCGTCAGGCCAGGGAAAGAGCAGGTCAGAGACCCACGCGCCAAGCAGGCGCCACATTGGCTCGACGTGGCACCACATGTGTGCCATGATGGCGTCATGGACCTCACGCCCTACGTGGACAACCTCCGCCAAGAACTCGCCGTGGCGGCGAACGCCGGTGGCGACGAAGCCCGCGCCCTGGCCGAGCGGCTCACCGCTCCCCTGGAGTCCGCCGCCCGGCTGACACTGCTCAACGCACTGTCCGCGGCCATGGGCGAGGTCACCCGGGAGCTGGCGCCCGGTTCGGTCGATGTGCGGCTGCGCGGGCTCGACCCCGAGTTCGTCGTGACGCAGCCGTCCGTGCCCGAGCCGTTCCAGGAGGCACGGGCGCCGCTCGCCGGCCCCGCCGCTCCCGTACCGTCCCCGCCGCCCGCGGACGCCGACGACGGCGCGATGGCGCGGATCAACTTCCGTCTCCCCGCGCACCTCAAGAGCCGGGCCGAGAGCGCGGCGACGGCTGAGGGGCTGTCGGTCAACGCCTGGCTGGTCCGCGCCGTGTCCCTCGCGCTCGACGGCAAGGAGCGCCCGGGCCCGTCCGCCCGGGGCACGGACTCGGGCGGCCGGGGCTTCACCGGCTGGGTCCGCTAGAACCCGCGTCCGGGCCGGACCGGCCAGGGCCCCCTTCTCACTTCCTTCGCTTCCACCGGCGGATCGCCGATCCGCCGACGCACCCCATCGCCCGCCCCACCTGCGGGATCACCGGCGCAAGCCACGAGGACGGGACAGCCATGCCTTCTTTCGAGACCCCCGAGCCGATCTCCGCCACCTTCGAGCTGGAGGTCGGCACCGCCCGCGTCACGGCGGGCAAGCGCACCGAAACGGTCGTGGAGGTGCTGCCGCGCGACGGCTCCGACGACAACGACGTACGCGCCGTGCAGCAGACCCAGGTCACCTGCTCGGACGGCCGCCTCACCGTGCGGACCCCCAGGAAGCGGTCCCTGTTCGGGAAGCCCGGCGCCATCGAGGTGAGCGTCGAACTGCCCGCGGGGTCCGAGATCCGGGGCACCTCGGGCATGGGCGACCTCGTCTGCGAGGGACGCTTCGGGAGCGTCACGCTCAAGACCTCGCTCGGCGACATCCGGGTGGAGGAGGCGGCGGGCGCCGACCTGAGGACCGACCACGGCGACATCCGCCTCACCCGCTCGGCCGGGGACGCCGAGATCACCGGCTCGGGCCGGATCGAGATCGGCACGGTCACCGGCGCGGCGACCGTCAAGAACGGCAACGGTGCCACCGGGATCGGCGAGGTCACCGGAGCCCTGAAGTGCCAGGCGGCCAACGGCGACATCTCCGTGGACACCGCGCACGGCCACGTCACCGCCAAGTCCGCCAACGGCCGGATCGAGATCGGCGTCGCCCACGACGGGGTCCACGCGGTGGCGTCCAACGGCCGCATCCTCGTCGGCGACGTGACCCGCGGCCGGATCGAGCTGCGCACCTCCGTCGGCGACCTCGAGGTGGGCATCCACGAAGGCACCGCGGCCTGGCTCGACCTGAACGCCAAGTACGGCACGGTACGCAGTTCGCTCGGCTCCTTCGAAGGTCCCGCGGACAGCGACGAGACCGCCGAGGTGCACGCGCGTACCTCGGCCGGCGACATCGTCGTACGCCGCGCCTGACCCTCCGCCCGCTCGCCCCGCTCAGCCCGCTCAGCCCGTTCCGCCTGTTCTGCCCATCCTGCTCGTCCCGCCCCTCCCGGAAGGAAAGCGGCATGACTGCTGCCCGGACGTCCGCGCCGACCACGGCGACCGCGAAGGCCCCGGCGATCACCGCCACCGGACTGCGCAAGTCCTACGGCGACAAGCTCGTGCTCGACGGCATCGACCTGGACATCGCCGAAGGCTCCGTCTTCGCGCTGCTCGGGCCCAACGGCGCCGGCAAGACCACCACCGTGGAGATCCTCTCCACACTCCTGCGCGCCGACGCGGGAACGGCCCGGATAGCGGGCCACGACCTGGCCCGGGACACCGTGGCGGTCCGTTCCCTGATCGGCGTCACCGGCCAGTTCTCGGCCGTCGACAATCTGCTGACCGCCGAGGAGAACCTGCTCCTCATGGCCGACCTGCACCACCTGGACCGGCGCGAGGGCAGGCGACGGGCCACGGAACTGCTGCGCCGCTTCGAACTGTCCGACGTGACCGGCAAGACCGCCGCCACCTTCTCCGGCGGCATGCGGCGCAAGCTCGACCTGGCGATGACCCTGGTCGGCGACCCGCGGATCATCTTCCTCGACGAACCCACCACCGGGCTCGACCCGCGCAGCCGGCGCACCATGTGGGACATCATCCGCGGTCTGGTCGCGAACGAGGGCGTCACCATCTTCCTGACCACCCAGTACCTGGACGAGGCCGACCAGCTCGCCGACCGCATCGCCGTACTGGACCACGGCAGGCTGATCGCCGAGGGCACCTCCGACGAGCTGAAGCGGCTCATCCCCGGCGGCCACATCCGGGTACGGTTCGCCGATTCCGGGGCCCTGGAGGCCGCCGCGGGCATCTTCGGCATCGCCGCCCGCGACGAGGAGTCCCTCACCCTGCGCATCCCCAGCGACGGCTCCCTCCCCAACCTGCGGGCCGTCCTCGACACCCTGGAGACCACCGCCGTGGCGGCCGAGTCCCTCACCGTCCACACCCCCGACCTGGACGACGTCTTCCTGACCCTCACCGGCCGGCCCCGTCCGGCCATCACCACCGCGGCCGCCGCCGTGCCGTCGAAGGAGAACGTCTGATGGCCACCCTGTCCTACGCCGTCCGGGACTCCCGCACGATGCTGCGGCGCAACCTCAAAAAGGCCCTGCGCTACCCGTCCCTGACGTTCACCGTCGTCATCATGCCCGTCATGATGCTGCTGCTGTTCAACTACGCCTTCGGCAACGTCCTGGGCGACGGCATCAGCCAACTGCCCACCGGCAGCGGCGCCTACATCGACTACGTGGCGCCCGGCATCATCCTGATGGCCGCCACCTCCGGCGCCCTGACCAGCGCGATCAGCGTGTGCGTCGACAAGACCGAAGGCATCGTCAACCGCTTCCGCACGATGCCTATCTCCCAGTCGTCGTTCCTGACCGGCCATGTCATGGGCAGTGTGATCCAGACGATGATCGGCATCGCGTTCGTCATCGGCGTCGCCCTCCTGCTGGGCTTCCGCCCCGACGCGACCCCTGTCGAATGGCTCGCCGCCCTCGGCCTGCTCGCCCTGCTCACCTTCGCGCTCACCTGGCTCTCCGCGGCCATCGGCCTGGTCGCCAAGACCGTGGAGAGCGCCAGCAACATCCCGATGCCGATCACGTTCCTGCCGTTCCTCGGCAGCGCCATCGTGCCGACGGACTCCATGCCCGCCGGGCTGCGCTGGTTCGCCCAGTACCAGCCCTTCACCCCGGTCATCGAGACCCTGCGCGGCCTGTGGCTGGGCACCGGGATCGGCTCCAGCGCCGCCATCTCCCTCGCCTGGTGCCTGGCGCTCTCCCTGATCGGCTACGTCTGGGCCCGCCGCACCTTCAAGGCCGGCGCCGCACGGTAGACCGCTCCCCGGGACGGCCGGTGCCGTACGGCTCGACTCGCCGACGCACACCGGCCGTCGAGCCGTATCCGCATGCTGTGTGCCAGGCGGCCCAGGGGTGCGGCGCACAGCAGGGTGCGCGGCGACGGTGGCGGTTTCCCGGGCGCCCTCGAACCTGCCGCTGACCGGCAGGTCGCGGGCCGTCGCCGGGCTGCCGGGCGCGGCCGGCCCGCCGTTCGGCGTCTACTGCCCGGCGCCCTCCCGGGGGCTCCGGGCGGCGCCCTCGAACCGGTCGCGCTGGATACGGTGCGCGAGCGCGCGGCGCACGGAGGGCGGGGCGGCGGGGGTGGCGGCCTCCTTCGGGGGGACGTCGAGGGCGCGGCCGATCCTGTCGTACACGTCCTGGCAGCCGCCGGGCAGTTCGGCCCGGTGCAGGCGCAGGTCCTCTTCGACGAGGCGGCGCAGCTCGTCGACGTTCCGGGGGGTGAAGCGTTTCCTTCCCCGGGCGAGGGCGTCGGTGTACCGGGTGCACAGGGCGGTGCCGTTCAGGGTGTGCGCGATCGTCTCGGCCAGGGCCCACAGGCGCCCTTCGAGCCAGGGAGCGTCGTTCTGGTCCAGGGAGAGGTCCACCGCGGGGCGGGGGCCGTCCGCGTGGAACTTCACCACGTGTCTGGACACGGCGGGCTGGCTCATGTCCGCGAGCCTGGCGATGCGTTCCTGTGTCCAGCCGAGGCCGGTCAGCAGTTTGATGAGTTCGGCGCGCAGTCCGCGTGCCTCCTCGCCCGCGCGGATGACCTCGTTCGCCGCGGCGAGCATTCGTCCGGCCTGTTCCTCGGTCAGTTCCTCCGGCGGTTCCCCGCCGGTGCGGTGCCTCTCGTCGCTCGCCATGACCGCTCCACGTTCGCATAACCCGGTTGTACAACCAGGTTATACCTGTCAGGGTCCGGGGCATGCCCACTTTTCACGCATCTGACGGGACCCGGCTCGCCTACCGTGTGCACGGGGACGGCACGCCGCTCGTCTGCGTTCCCGGCGGTCCTGCCGACTCCCGCTATCTCGGTGACCTCGGCGGTCTGTCGGCGCACCGTCGTCTGATCGTCCTGGACCTGAGGGGAACGGGGCGGTCCGCGCCGCCCGAGGACGTCTCCTCCTACCGCTGCGACCGTCTCGTCGAGGACGTCGAGTCCCTGCGTGCCCACCTCCGTCTCCCGGCGATCGACCTTCTCGGCCACTCGGCCGGGGCGGACGTCGTGACCCAGTACGCGGCACGGCGCCCCGGGAACGTCGGCCGGGTCGCCCTGATCGCCCCCGGAGCCCGGGCCCTGGGGATCAGGGTGAGTGCCGGGGCCCGGCGCGAGCTGGCGCGGCTGCGTGCGAACGAGCCGTGGTTCCCGGGGGCGTTCGCCGCCCTGGAGGCGATCATCGAGGGCACCGGGGAGGACTGGGAGGCCGTCGGCCCGTTCTTCTGCGGCCGGTGGGACGGGCCGGCCCGGCGGCACCGGGCGGCGAGCCGCCCGGACAACGCGCAGGCCCTCGCTCTCTTCGGGGCCGAGGGCGCCTTCACGCCCGGGGCCACGCGTGCGGCGCTCGCCGCTCTCTCGGCTCCCGTCCTGCTGCTGGCCGGGGAGTTCGACCTGAACAGTCCTCCCGGGGCGGTCGCCGAGACGGCCGCGCTGTTCCCCCGCGGCACGCTCGCCGTGCAGCCGGGGGCGGGGCACTGTCCCTGGGTCGACGACCCGGACCGGTTCGTGGCGGCCGTCGCGGCGTTCCTGGAATAGGGCCTGTCCGACGGGTCAGGAACGGGGGCGCGGGACCTGGTTCCCCTGCTCCTCCCGCGTCCGGGCGAAGCGGTCGAGGGCCGTGTGCACCGCGGCGCTCATGGCGGCGCTGCCCTTGTGCCCCGCGTCGTCGATGACCACGAGTTCCGCGTCGGGCCAGGCGCGGGTGAGTTCCCAGGCCGTGTCGAGCGGTCCGCTGATGTCGAGGCGGCCGTGGACCAGGACTCCGGGGATGCCGGCCAGGCGCCCCGCCTCGCGGATCAGCAGGCCCTCCTCCAGCCAGGCCCCGTGGGCGAAGTAGTGCGAGCAGATCCGTACGAGTCCCAGCCTGGCCCGGGGCGGGCGGCCGGTGTACGGGTCGGGGGCGCCGTTGGGTTCCGCGGAGAGCACGGCGTCCTCCCAGGCGCACCAGTCCGCCGTGGCCCCGGCCCGTACGTCCGGGTCGGGGCTCGCCATGCGGTGTGCGTACGCGGCGACGAGGTCGCCGTCCGTCTCGGCCTCGGGGACGCCGTCCCTGAAGCGCTGCCACTCCTCGGGGAAGAAGCGGCCCGCGCCCCGGTAGAGCCAGTCGATCTCGTGGCGGCGGGTGGTGGTGACGGAGGCGATCACGATCTCCGAGACCCGCGCGGGGTGGCGTTCGGCGTACGCCAGGATGAGGGTGGATCCCCAGGACCCGCCGTACAGCAGCCACTTGTCGATGCCGAGGTGCCGGCGCAGCCGTTCCATGTCGGCGATCAGGTGCTCGGTGGTGTTGAGGCTCATGTCGGTGTCGGGGTCGGCGGCGTGGGGGGTGCTGCGGCCGCATCCGCGCTGGTCGAACAGGACGATGCGGTAGCGCTCCGGGTCGAAGGAGCTGCGCACGCCGGCCGAGCAGCCCGAGCCGGGGCCGCCGTGGACGACGAGTGCGGGTTTTCCGTCGGGGTTTCCGCAGGTCTCCCAGTAGACGAGGTTGCCGTCGCCGGTGTCGAGCATGCCGTGGTCGTAGGGGTCGATCGGCGGGTGGGGGGCTGCCATGTCCGGGTCTCCTCCATCGGGTCGGCGGAACGCGAGGGGCGTGCAAGTGCGGGGCGGGGTGCGGGGTTTGCCGGGTGTGCCGGGGCCGTCGGGGTGCGCGGGACGGCCGGGGGCGCGGGCGGAACGCCCTGTGCACGCCACGTGAACCGTATCCCGTGCCACGGGTCCTGTTAGGCTCGCGAGGCGGCGGGTGCCCCACGGGTGCCGGCCGTGCGGCGTGCTGAACGTACGAGGAGACCAGACATGGCGGTTGACGACGACATCTCGGGGTGAGACCCCGTCCTGTCGGGCCACCGGCCGATGCCCAGGAGCATCGCCGTCGTGGCCGTTTCGTCATCCCCTTCTTCCATGTCCCGGGCACCGGCTGACGCCTGCCCGTACTTTTCCGAGGTCTCACCATGTCCGACGCCTCCGTCATCTGCTCCGGCCTGTCCTTCGCCTGGCCCGACGACACTCCCGTCTTCGAGGACCTGTCCTTCGCCCTGAACGGCGACCGCACCGGCCTGGTCGCCCCCAACGGCTCCGGCAAGAGCACCCTGCTCAAACTGATCGCCGGTGAACTGCGGCCGCGCACCGGCTCCGTCCTGGTGCACGGCACACTCGGCCATCTCCCCCAGAGCCTCCCGCTGACCGCCGGGCTCACGGTGGCCGAGGTGCTGGGCATCGCCGAGGTGATCTCGGCCCTGGACGCCGTGGAATCGGGGGACGTGAGCGAGGAGCACTTCACGGCCATCGGTGACGACTGGGACATCGAGGAACGCACCCGGTCCCAGCTGGACCGCCTCGGCCTGGCCGGGCTGGACCTCGACCGGAGCCTGGGCACCCTCAGCGGCGGCCAGATCGTCCAGCTCGGCCTGGCCGCCCAGCTGCTGAAGCGGCCCGACGTGCTCCTTCTGGACGAACCGACCAACAACCTCGACCTCGATGCCCGGCACCGGCTCTACGACGTGCTGGAGGAATTCAACGGCTGTCTCCTCCTGGTCAGCCACGACCGGGCGCTGCTGGACCGCATGGAACGTGTCGCCGAGCTCCACCACGGCGAACTGCGCCTCTACGGCGGCAACTTCACCGCGTACGAGGAGGCCGTGCACGCCGAGCAGGAGGTCGCCGAGAAGAACGTCCGCAACGCCGAGCAGGAGCTGAAGCGGGAGAAGCGGGAGATGCAGCAGGCCCGCGAACGCGCCGAACGCCGCGCGAGCAACGCCGCCCGCAACCTCAAGAGCGCGGGCCTGCCGCGCATCTTCGCCGGGAACATGAAGCGCGGCGCCCAGGAGTCCGCGGGCCGCTCGGGGCAGCTGCACGCCTCCCGGGTCGGTGAGGCCAGGGCCCGGCTCGACGAAGCGGGACGGGCCCTGCGCGACGAGCAGCGCATCACCCTGGACCTGCCGGACACCGTCGTACCGGCCGGGCGCACCCTGGTCCTCGGCGAGCGGCTGCAGGTCCGCCGCGACGGGCGGGACCTGTTCGCCGGGGCGGGCATCGACCTGACCGTCCGGGGTCCCGAACGCATCGCGCTGACCGGACCCAACGGCAGCGGAAAGACCACCCTGCTGCGGCTGATCGGCGGCGAACTCGCCCCGGACGGCGGGCACATCACCCGGGCCGACGGGCGGATCGCCTCCCTCTCGCAGCGGCTGGACCTGCTGGACACGGACCGTACCGTCGCCGAGAACTTCGCCGACCGGGCACCGCAGCGGCCGGAGGCGGAACGGATGAACCTGCTCGCCCGCTTCCTCTTCCGCGGTCCCCGGGCCCACCTCCCGGTCGGGGTGCTGTCCGGCGGGGAGCGGCTGCGCGCCACCCTGGCCTGCGTGCTGTGCGCCGAACCGGCCCCGCAGCTGCTGCTCCTGGACGAACCGACCAACAATCTCGACCTGGTGAGCGCGGGCCAGCTGGAGAGCGCGCTGGGCTCCTACCGGGGAGCGTTCGTGGTGGTCAGCCACGACGAGCGGTTCCTCGCCCGGATCGGCGTGGACAGGTGGCTGCGTCTGGGCGACGGCCGGCTGGCCGAGACGGGGGCACCGGGGATGTGAGCCCGGGGTGCGACCGGGCCCGCGCCCGAGGCGGTCCGACCGCCCGGCGGGCCGCACTCCGATCACCTCAGGTGGACCACCATGCCCCGACCCGCTCTGCTCGCCACCGACGTCGTCCGCACCCTGGGCACCCGACGGGTGCTCGACGGCGTCAGCCTCACCGCCTCCCCCGGCCACCGCATCGGCCTGATCGGGGAGAACGGTGTCGGCAAGTCGACCCTGCTCCGGCTGCTCGCCGGGGCCGACGAGCCCGACTCCGGGACCGTCACCCGTCCCGCCGATCCGGGCTTCCTGCACCAGGAGCTGCCCTTCGACGCCGCGTCACGGATCGCCGACGTGCTGGACGAGGCCCTGCGCGAGGCCCGCGAGGACCTCGCCGAGGTCGAACGCCTCGCCGGTGAACTCGCCCTGGCCGAACCGGACTCCCCCGGCGGCTCCGCGCTCCTGGACGCGTACGCCCACCGGCTCGAACAGGCCCGGGAACGGGAGTCCTGGGACGCGGACCGGCGTGCCGCGGCCGTGCTCGACGGGCTCGGTCTCGGCGCGCTCGGGCACGACAGGACGCTCGGTTCCCTCTCCGGCGGGCAGCGCGGCCGCCTCGCCCTGGCCGCCCTGCTGGTCCGGCGCCCGTCGGCCCTGCTGCTGGACGAACCGACCAACCACCTCGACGACCGCGCCGCCGCCTTCCTGGAGGAGCAGGTACGCGCCATGCCCGGGGCCGTCGTGGTCGCCAGCCACGACCGGGCCTTCCTCGACGCCGTCTGCACCGACCTGATCGACCTCGATCCGGCCGTGGACGGCCCCGTCCGCCACGGCGGCAACTACAGCTCCTACCTGGCGCACAAGCACGCCGAACGGGAGCGCTGGGAGCGGCGGTACGCCGAGGAGCAGGAGGAACTGGCGGCGCTGCGCCACTTCGCCGGGGTGAGTGCGCACCGGGTGGCGCCCGACCGGGGACGGCGCGACAACGAGAAGATGGGCTACGGCCACCGGGGCGGCCGGGTGCAGAGCCAGGTCTCGCGCCGGGTGCGCAATGCCACCCGCAGGCTGGAGACGCTGGAGCGCGGGCAGGTCGGCGAGCCGCCGAGGCCGCTGCGTTTCCACGGCACCGTGCTCACCGCCGCCCCGCCCGGCACCGCCCCGGAGGGCGGGGGCCCGGAGGGCGAGGGTCCGGAGGACGGGGTGCTCGTCGCCCTGCGCGGCGTGCGGGTGCCGGGGCGGCTGGCCGTCGGTCATCTGGAGGTGACCGCGGCCGAACGTCTTCTCGTCACCGGAGGCAACGGGGCGGGCAAGTCGACGCTGCTGTCGGTGCTCGCCGGACGGCTCACGGCCGAGGGCGCGGTGCGGCGGCGGCCGGGGCTGACGGTGGGGCTGCTGGCCCAGGACACCGTCTTCGCCCGGCCCGACCGGACCGGGCGCGAGACCTACGGGCACGTCCTGGGCGCCGAGCGGGCCGAGGCCCTTCCGCCGGACTCACTGGGGCTGCTGCACCCCGCGGACCTGGACAAGCCGGTCGGCCATCTGTCGGCCGGCCAGCGCCGCCGGCTGGCGCTTGCGCTGCTGGTGGCGCGCCCGCCGCAGCTGCTGCTGCTCGACGAGCCCACCAATCACCTGTCCCCGCGGCTGTGCGACGAACTGGAGGACGCCCTGGGCACCGGGCCCGGTGCGATCGTGCTGGCCAGTCACGACCGCTGGCTGCGCGGCCGCTGGCAGGGCCGCGCGCTCGAACTGGCCGGCCCGGCCTGACGGAACCCTGCGCGGCGCCCGCCCCCGTTCAC
>NZ_JBHJQP010000110.1:0-27942 GCF_042262625.1 Streptomyces sp. NPDC056347
GGGTGTTGTTTTTTTGTATCCTCCCCGGGGGGGGGGGTGTGGCCCCCGCCCCCGCCCCCCGCGCCGAGGCATCACCTACGCGGCAATGGCCAGACTGACCGATCACCAGTTCACCGCCTCCGCACTGTCACGCGGCGCCAACGGCAAGGTGCCGTCCCGCCGCCTGGTGCTGGCGTACGCGACCGCGTGCGACGCGGACACCAGAGAGGCGATACGCCTCTGGAAGGCCGCGCGCAGGGCCGGAGAGGAACGCCGACGGCGCGCGGGAATCTCCCCCGAATTCCGGGACCTGGCCGCGTCACTCCGCTCGGTGATGACCCACCCCGACCTCATCGACAGCTTCGCCAAACTGCACGACGTCATGGTCGAGATGCGCGCCAGGGAAGGCCAGCCATCCCTGAGCGACCTGCAACAAGCCGCCGGACGAACCGCCAACGGCCAACGCCACCGCCTGCCCAAGAGCAGTCTCAGCGTCATCCTCAGAGGAGAGGCCGTCCCCTCACGAGCCCACCTCACCGCGTTCATGGAAGCCCTGAACGTCTCCCCGAACAACGTACGACGCTGGCAACAAGTATGGGACCGGCTCGCGAGCACCACCCGAAAGCCGTCCGTGACCCTCACCATCAAAGTCGTGGACACCCCGCCCGACGAAATCCTCCCAGGACAGCCTCCGCCACCCGACGCCAACGCCGCAGATCTCGGCTTCCTTCGCGACCAGGTCCTCCTGGAAACCGTCATCCTCACCGGCCCCGGCGTACTACAGGGCCCCCAACCCCCATGCCCCCCAGCCGGAACCACCCGATCCGGCCTGCCCATCAGAACACCACGCCGCTACGCCCTCACACCCCGGTCGCACACGCCGCACACGCCGCGCGCCCGCCCGACCGAACCGACCACACTGCTCCCTCGAGAGGCACCTCCCGGCCGTCCGGCACGCGCCACCGGGGGACCACTCCCGTCCTTCGCCGAGCACCACCCGACAGAAACCGCCTTCCCGTCGGTTCCCCGCGGGCGGATAGGGCGCACGGTCGAACGCCTGCTCCGCAAGAAGCCACGGCCGGACCACACCCACTGGCCAAACTACTGACGCCCTCCTCCGTGTGCCTGTGCCTGCCCTGCTGTCGTTCGACCGTCACCCGGTCTCCCGGGCGTTCGCCGGTGCCAGCAGACGGCGCAGGGAGGTCGGGGTGTGGCCGAGGTGGCGGCGGAAGGTACGGGTGAGGTGGGCCTGGTCGGCGTAGCCGAGGTCGGCGGCGAGGGTGCTGAGGCTGGTCTCACCGGCCTCCAGGCGGTCCAGGCAGCGGCCGATGCGGACACGGTGGCGGTAGTGGGTCACCGAGACCCCGAGTTCGCGCGGGAAGGCACGGCTCAGGCGGTAGGGGGAGGCGCCGAGGAGTTCGGCGAGGGAGAAGAGGGTGGCGGAGGCGGGGTGGTCGGCGGTGATCGCTTCGCGGGCCGCCGCGACGAGGGAACGGTCGCGGGCGGCGGGCCTGCCGTCCGCGGCGGGCACCGGCCCAGGGGCCGCACGGGTGATCGCGGTCGCCAGCAGGGCCAGCAGCTCCTCGGTGGTGGCGTAGTCGATGTCCCCGGAGCGGGCGGCCGCAAGCAAGCGCCGGTGGGCCAGGTCAAGGGCTGGATCGACGTAGACCGTCCCTGTCGCGACCCCGGGCCCGTCGCCGGCAAGGGAGCGCCAGAGCACGGGAGTGACGCTGATCGACGTGCAGTGGTCGCCGCCGGAGGGGTGGGCGAAGCTCTCTTCCTCGCCCGGGGTTCCGAAGTAGGCCAGGCTCGTGTCCAGGTCGATGGCCGATCCGGAGGCACGGCGACGGAAGCGGCCGCTCCGCACCAGCACCACGCGGTATGTGCCGCAGACCTCGGGAGACGACCAGCGGGTGTGGTCGCTTCGGCAGGCGACCGCGCTGATGTCGAAGTCGGACCGGATGGCAACGAGTTCGGCGCAGAGCATGATCGGCACCGTACGTGGCGGGTCTGACATCGATACCCGTGGAGGACTCCGGTGGCCGTGGCCCAGGGCCTGACCGACGCCCTGCTCGGCTGTTCCGCGACTGTCCCGTCCGGCTGCCGGGACACGTACTCCATGGCTCCGGCCAGGCGGGACATGACCTGACCGGACCACGACCAGGTCCGCGGGCCCCCGACTGCCAACAGGAGCACCAGTCCCTTGATCGCAAGGATGTTCAAGACCGGGGCGGGGCGGCCGGGGCAGGCTCTTCGACGAAGCCGGTGAGGCTTCCGTTCCGTCACGATGCGAGGAGTCCGCTCATGCCCGTTCTCGAACAACTCACCACCGTGGTCATCGACTGCGCCGACCCGGTCGCGCTCGCCGCCTTCTACCAGAAGGCCACCGGCTGGGAACTCACGTACAGCGACGAGGACTTCGCCTCCCTCAGCGCGGACGGCGCGGGGCCGGGACTGGCCTTCGTTCGCGTCGAGGGCTACCGGACACCCCAGTGGCCCGAAGGGAACAAGCACCTGCACCTCGATTTCACCGTCCCCGACCTGGACCGCGCGGTCGAGGAACTGCTCGCCCTCGGATCCTCCCGGCCCGCCTTTCAGCCGGGCGAGGGCCAGTGGGTCGTCCTCACCGACCCCCAGGGCCACCCCTTCTGCCTGATCCCTGCCACGACTGCCGCCAACTGACCGTCGGCGAGAAACCGGAGAGAACCGTCCATGGCAACCGTTCACCGAGACATCCTGATCGACGCCGCCCCCGAAGAGGCATGGGCGGCGATCCGCCAGTGGGGCGAGGTCCACCGCAGACTCGCCCCGGGCTTCGTCGTCGACACCCGTGTCGAAGATGACGTCCGGGTGGTGACCTTCGCGGACGGCACAGTGGTGCACGAGCTCATTGTGTCGCTGGACGACGACGCCCGGCGCATCGCCTATTCGGTGGTGGGCGGATCCCTGGACGTCGTCCACCACCATGCCTCCATGCAGGTGTTCGCCGAAGCCGGGGGGCGCAGCCGCTTCGTCTGGATCATCGACGTTCAGCCGCACAGCCTGGCGGATCCCATCGCGGCGATGGTCGACCAGGGGACACGGGTGATCCGGCGGACCCTGAGTACCGCGGCCGCTCCGGCTGTTTGACGCCTCCCAGGGCCTGCGCCGGGCCCCGTCCCGGCACGCTCCGCAGGGGGCACCTGGTGGTGGAGATGCGGAGCGGTGCCTTGCTGCCGTTGCCGAGGAGAGGCTCCTGGGCAGGCAGGCGCCGGAGCGTCTCGGCTGCAGTCGAGGCCGAATCGCTGGTCGGGCACGGGGACGGAGCTGCCGATCCCGTGCCCGCAGATGGTGGGCAGTTGCTGAACGGGAAGACGGAGGCCGGAAGTCGTCGGCGGTGGCACTCCCGCTGACGGCGATGCCGAGGCTCGCCGCGGCAAGGCAGGCCGCGGCAAGGACGCGCAGGCACATAGCCGAGTCGGCGCACCGCCGTTGACATCATCGAAGGCACGCCGCGCCGGATCGACGGAAGTGCCGACGTGCGGGACGTGATCAACGAGATGGGCACGCATCACATCCGCCGGCTCATGGGCGGACGTTGCGCGCAGCCTGCCCGGGGAGCAGGTCCACGCGTTCGGCGTCCTTTCGGAGAGACGAGGTGTGCCGACCTTCATCCGGCACGGCGATGTGTCGGAGGTGAGTAGTGAAGCGGCAGGTCCAGGAGGAATCTTGCTCTCGGCTGGAGCAGACGGTCGAAGAACAGCCCGATCCCGGCCGCACCTGTGGCGTAGTCATTGGAGATCTTGCGCAGTCGGCGTCCGGGCCACGCCGTTCCCTCCTGCCGTCTTATCCCGAACCACATGATCGTGTCCGCGATGTCGAGCGCATGGTCGCGGAATATGCCTTCCCCCGTATGTACGTACATGTCGAGAAAGAATTCGGCAATGCCTGCCAGTCCTTGGAAGAGTCCGGGTTCGACTGTGAATTTGACGCTCGTATCTCGCGCAATACGCCGTGCGTCGATGAGGAAACGGTCGTCTCCCAGCGCTCTGTGAAAACGCAGCAGCGTGCTTCCGACCCCGGCCGCACCGGACATCCAGTAGGGCTTGATCAGTGCACCCCCCTCGTAGTCCTGCCACTGCCATCCGAGCGGACCCACGGTGCCGTGTTCCAGATCGTAGGAAAGTGCCCTGACCGCCGCGTCACGAAATTGCGTGTCCCCGGTCACGGAATGAAGATGCAGGAGGAAAAGGGCGCAGCCCGACGCGCCGTAGCCGAAGCCGTAGGGGATGCTTCCCTGGGCGTTCGGGCCCCAGTGGCAGGTTTCGCCCTCTCGGTGGGCGGCCTTCAGGAGATGCTCGCCGGCTCTGAGGGCGCCGTCCAGCATGGCCCGTTCACCTGTCGCCTGGTGAAGATGCAGGCTTGCCGTTCCCCAACCGGCGCACCCGTAGAAGAAGTTCGTTTCCTCGAAGGCGAGGGGGGAACGGTAGGCGAGCCCCATCGCCTCGAGCGCCCTCTCGGGCATCCTCAGATCCATGAGCGTCACGGCGATTCCGGCAAGGCCGAGGCAGACTCCGGGTGGATAGGAGTCGGTCCCGATCGGGCTGTCCAGAATCCACTTGACTGCTTGGTCGGGCAACCCTGCGGGTGCGGAGGTGCAATTGAGGAACAGGGCCGGGCCGCACGCACCGTAGGCCAGGCTCATCGGGTTCGTCGTGAATATCTCGGAGTCGGCCGGCCAAAGGTCTTCCGAGTGCTCGTAGTTGGCCGTATTTGCCACGTAGTCAGCAGTTCGGTCAAGGGCCGCCCGTACTCTGGTGAGAATGCGCGCGCGGCTACCGGCGTCGAGAGAGGTCGTGCGTCCGGGCGGTTCATGTGCGGGCATCGCCTTCTCCCTTGCCGCAGCGCAGCATTTCAGCGAGGAGCGGAACTCGTCCAGATGCGATCTGCCAAGTCAGAGGGTAGCCTCAGGGTTTGGGGATACTCCAAATGGGTGAAGGAGTCTTCTGATGGCTGATTCCGACGTCTCGGCACAGGTCGACGCCTTGTCGACCCGGGTCGCACGCATCGAGAAGGTTCTGGGCCTGCAGGCGCTCCCTTCGACAGGGGAGACGGGTCAGACGGAAGCCGCGGCAGCCGGCAGTGGGCAATCCAACGGCTGCGGAAGCCATGCCAGCCTCATCTGTGTGGCGGACATGGAGCAGCTTCTCAAGTAACCGTAACAAGATTACGGTGCCCTTGGCATCTCGGGCCGGATACCTCAAACACATGCGGCACCCGGTCCGATGCCGTGCAAGACCATCGATCACTACCGGACACAGAAATGTCCAGGCAGTCAGATTTCAACGAACCGTTGTCACGACGGTCTCTCTCGCCTCAATATCTGGACAGGCTGAGCAGCCTGCTGCCGCCCGGCTGGGAAGTTCATCGACGGGATATATGGCTGCATGCGACAAGGCCAGGTCACGAACGAGACGTGCCGATAAGTCAAGGCTTCAAAATTCATGTGTCAGCGGCACCCACTCTGGCCCTGAACGTGTTGGATGCTGTCGTTCCGGTGTGTGTTGCCGACAGCGTGGAATTTAAAATCGCTGGAGACCCCGAATTCCACACCATGTTGGACGGCAAACAATATGAGCGGGGAGCGTCAGGGAAGTTCATGACGATTTACCCGCGCAGTATTGATCATTTTTCTGAACTCATCGAATCGCTCTACCGGAGCACCAGGAACGAGCCGCTGGCCGGTCCGCGCATTCTGTCGGACCGGCGCTACCGTGACAGCAGGATCCTGTCGTACCGGTACGGGGGGTTCTACTCTCCGAGGCGTGTCAGGATCGATGGAACGCATGAAATGATGCTGGTCACGCCCGAGGGTGAATACGTGCCGGACGAGCGACTTCCCTACTTCCAACTACCCCCATGGGTCAACGACCCCTTCAGTAAGGGGTCTTCTTCTCCTGACGGTGCCTCCGTCATCCTCGGCGACCGGTACGAGGTGGAGTCTGCTTACGGGTTTTCCAATTCAGGCGGACTCTACTATGGAACCGACATCGAGACAGGGGCACCTGTATTCATCAAAGAAGCACGTCCGCTGACCAATTGCTTGGTGATGGACGGAAAGATATGGGATTCACCCGACCATTTGTGTCACGAGTTCGAGATGCTTGAGCTTCTCCGCTCGTTCGACTGGACGCCGGATCCATTGGCTTGCTTCAAGGAGGGCGAGCACACTTTTATCGTGCAGAATCGTATCAACGGCATACGGTTGCGCCAGTACTGGGCCCGTGCGGATTTGCTTCTCACCCCTTATATTCGCTCACCGGCACGCCTGAAGGACTGGTTGCCGGTATTCCGTCATGTAGCGGAGACGCTTATTTTCATGGTGACGGAAGTGCACCGGCGCGGGGTCTTGTTGGGGGATCTCGCTCCGGACAATGTGCTCATCGACCCGCAGACCAGGCGCATGTGGCTGGTCGACTTCGAAAGTTCGATCACGGAGGACGACGACGCGGCCCGTGTCGTTCGCGCGACAATGTGGGGAACCCCCGGTTTCGTCAACCCCAGGCGGCATCGAGCTCAGCGTCTGATGCCCGAAGACGATTTTTATGCGGCCGGAATGATTCTCTATGCCGCTCTGTGCGCGATCGACTTCTTCGAACTGAACCCGCCAGGAAGAGACCTGTTCCTGGACAAATTCGTCTCCCTCGGACTTCCGTCTGCAGTGCGGTCAGTCATCACTTCTCTGCTCGATGGCAAACCGGATCGGGCGACCGAAGCGCTGAAGAGCCTGCCGAGAGATACCGCGGGCGAGAGGCCACCCGTCCAGGAGATTCAGGGAGCGACATAATGGTCGAGAATCCGCACCAACCGACATGCAATCAGCCTGTGGAGCCGCACGCGCTGGTCAAGGAGACCCGCTCCCGCCCGCCCTATTCGCCGGCAGTGCCCTCCGCCGCGCAACGGCAGGCGCAGCTGCGGGACGGTGTCGAATATCTGGAGGGTTACGTACGGCCGACCCGGAAGTTGCTGGCCGCGGAAGAATGGGCTGCCCCCAGTGCTTTGCTGCCGGACATCGGCCAGGCGTCGTTCGGTCCTCCTCCGGACCCGGCGGAGACGGTTCATGGCCCGGACGACCGTGCGCAAGTTTCCGATACGACGTCGTATCCGTGGCGCGTCCACGCCTCCCTCCTGATCACCGCGAATGACTCTTCGACGTGGCTGGGTACCGCGTGGTTCATATCGGCGCAGACACTAGCCACCGCCGGCCACTGCGTGTACATCAACAACAGTGGTGTTCCCGGGCGTGATGGCTGGGTCAGAAGCATTCAGGTGATGCCGGGGCGGGATGGGGACAAACTGCCGTACGGCTTCGTCACGAGTACGGTTTTCCACGCGGCCGCCGGGTGGACCGACTCCGGTGACGAGAACTACGACTACGCCGCACTCGTCATCCCCACCGATTTGGGAAACACCACGGGATGGCTTGGTCTTGGCACGTGGCCGGATGCTGCTCTGCTCGCCACCATCGGCAACATCTCAGGATATCCGTGCGACAAACCCAACGGTACCGAGTGGTTCGCCAGTCGGCAGATCAGCTCCGTAACCCCCACGAAGGTCTACTACGACATCGACACCGCCGGCGGACAAAGCGGATCTGCCGTGTACCGGGATGTCGATGGTGAACGCTACAGCGTGGCAATCCACGCCTACGGAGGAAACACCGTCAATTCGGGAACACGCATCACGCCAGAGGTGTACGACAACCTTTCGTCCTGGTCCGCGTAGTGGTGAATCGGGAGGGCCTCCGGCGCATGCCGCTTCGTGAGAGCGCGGTCCTAACCGGACACGCTGAAGGAGCGGTAGACGTTGTTCGGGTCGCTCCAGGAGAACCCCGGTTCGACGTACGCGTCCGGGGGTGCACTGGAATCACAGTCGGCCTTGTACAGGTAGACCCTGGAGTTGGTCTGATTCTGGCCGGCCACGGCTCCGTCGTAGGCCGTGTTGTAGCAGTAGCCCTTCCACGGCCTGGGCTCGAAATGCTTGGTCCCGTCGGGCTCGATGTAGTGGAAGTAGCACGCCGTGACTCCGGTGTCGCACGCCTCCTGCGGATCCGCGTGTGCGGCCGAAGGCGCTCCTATGAATCCCAGAGCGATGCCGCAGGCGCATGCCAGGGAAGCGACAGAGGTTCGGAACATCTTATTCCCCTTCCGGAATTTGACACTGCAACGGCTTCGAGGATTTGATGCGGAACCACTCCAGACCTCAGATTGCACCCAGATCATTGGCCTGTCATCTCGGAGTCAGGAACGATTTCGGGGCCGGCGCGCGATCGATTTCCCGATGAGATCTCAGCCGGCCGGGTCCTCGGAGATCCGGTCCGCGAGGACCTCTGGGAAGCCGCCCGGGCCCTCTGCCGTGACGGCGGCGGGACGCGTGGCCGTCACGGCGTTTCGCTCCTCGCCCGCGCGTGACCTTCGCCGCGCGCACGCTTCCTTCGTCACGAGGGCCAGGGCTTCCACGAACACGCCGTCCGCCGGGCGGCAGCCGGCGCGCGGGCCGGTCGTGTCGGGTTCCGGGGGAGTGGGCCGGGCTCCGTCGGGGAGGAAGCGGTCCGCGTGCCGCTCGAACAGTGAGTGACGCAGGTACCCGCCCGTGGCCCCGGACGCCGCGCCCGTCAAGGTGCGGCCACCGTCCGTGAGAAGCCCTGAGCCATCGTCTTCCGCTGCCCGCCGCGACCTCTTCCTCCACGTCCTCGGGACGGGCTGCACCGACGTACGCCTCGTCGCAGTGACCGGCGCCTCGAACTCACCTCACCTCGGCCCCGTTCCCATCCGGACCGTCATCGCAGTCCGTCGTCACCTCGCCACCTCGCGGGCCGTTCGGCTCGTCAGGCCGGTGCGCCGGCCAGGACTTCCACCTTGCCGGTGTCGAGCGAGTAGTAGGCGCCCACCACGGCAAGGGCGCCCTTTTCCACAAGAGGGGCCAGGTCCTGGTTGGATCGCAGATCGGCCGCGGTCAACGTGACCTGGGCGCGGGCCATGGTCTCGACCGGGTCGGCGCCACCCTCCCGGACGGCCTGCTTGTACGCCGGTGTCAGGGCCTTGACGATCGCCTGCAGGTTGCCGGGCAGCGGTTTGCCGTCACGAAGGGACGCGTACGCCGCCTTGACGGCGCCGCAGCGCTGATGCCCGAGGATCACGATGAGAGGCGTGTCACTCGTCATGGGCCCGTACTCGACAGAGCCGGTGACCACCGGGCCGACCGCCTCTCCACCAGTGCGCATGACGTAAAGGTCCCCCAGGCCGGTATCGAAGAGGAGCTCGGGCGGCACTCGGGAGTCGATGCACGAGAGGATCGCCCCGAAGGGCTCCTGCTCCTGGGCCACGAGCTGACGCCGGTTGGGATCCCGGTCGGGGTGTTGAAGGTCCCCGCTGACCCAGCGCCTATTGCCTTCCATCAGCCGCGCGAATGCCGTGGCGGGCGTGGTGGGCCGCGCTTTCGGTGGAGCGCCGGTCGTCGACGAGGCTGCTCTCGTCGTCGAGCACCCCGCGAGCGCGACCACGGCGCCCGCAAGTCCACCGGCAAGCAGCGATCTGCGTTCCGGACGTCCGGCTCTGTCCATTGATCGGTTCCCCTCGGTGCCGCTCGGACACGTCACTGCGTGTTGACCGGGCCAATGGTCCAGCGGGGTGCGGGTGTCGTCGCATCAGGCACAAGCGGGCGTGGGCCACATTGCTCCGGACAGCCCACAGAACCAGCCCGGGCGGCGGCGTGAACCTCCGATGCCGGGCCCCGCCCGGCCGCTGTGAGGACCTCGATGCCCTCACGGGCGACGCGGTGGCGGATTCCCCGCAGGTGGTCGTCGCCGTATCCCTTGTCGGTGTGCGGTTTCACCGCCCACGGTTGCCGGGGCGGGACGGGCACGGCCGGAGGGTGCTGCTCGTGGGCGAACCGCATGCCGCACGGCCGGTGTCCGAGGCACGTCGTAGTCTTCCCCGGGTCCGCCTGCTCCGGGAGATCCGTATGTCCGCTCGTGCCCGGCTCCGTGCCGCCGTCCCCGCCCCACTGCCCTCGGCTCAGGCCGGTCCGCCGGAGATCACGGGGCCGCCCGGGCACAGGATGCTCGTCCAGCGATGCGACGAGGAGGTCGTGGCCCGCGCCCTGGACGACGCCTTCGCCGCACGCCCGGGGCAAGGCATCCGCTTCCCCGCGCCGTGGCCCCGTCACCGCGGAACCTGGGAAGTGGCCCCGGACGCGAGCCTGGCGGTCTTCGCCGGGGTTCATGCCGTGCGCGCGGTCGAGCCGTCGGGCGCAGTGCGCTGGGAGGTCCGCCACGGGTGCTGGTACGGCGCGTGCCGGGAAACGCACGAGTCGTACGCCGAGTACGCGGATCGGCAGGACCACCGCTACCCGGAGAGCGGGTCCGTCGGTTTCTCCGCGGACGGCCGGCTCGTCTGGGCCCATGTACGCGGCCCGTTGCCCGGCGGTGAGCTGAGCCCCGGCACGGTCGACGAGTGGCTGGTCATCGATGCGGGGAGCGGGCGCGTACTCGCCCGGGCCGACGCCGAAGCCGCGGCGGCGGGGAGCTTCCACCTTCCCCACCCGGCCGATCCCCACCAGATGGGGCTGAGCATCGGCGAAGGACAGGACGGAGCACCGCTGCGCTGGGGCAGGTGGGACGGGAACGTACTGGCCGTGGACTGCCTGGACAGCGATCTGTGCCTGCTGGGTCTCAGTCCCTCGGGCGACCGGCTCATGACCGTCTCCCACGGCCAGGACTTCCTCGCCGTACGGGATTCCCGTGGCGCCGTCGTGGCCGGTCTGGAGTGGGACGCCGAGACGGTGATCCCTCCGCACCCCGGCGCTTCCGCCGACGACGGGGACGAGGCACCTGCCTGCTGGGACTGGGCGGGCGGCTTTCTCGACGAGACCACCCTGATCGTCTCGACCACCGAGAGCGACGGCGAGTGGGGACAGGGCCGGCACTGGCTGGTCGACACCACGGGGTCGGGCGGATTCGTGCCGGTCGGCTACCCCCTGCCGGTCTCCAGCGAGCCGACCGCATTGGGCGGCGGCGCCTGGGCGACGCTGTCCCCGAGCCGCGACGTCCTGCACGTCTGGGAGTTGGACGGGCCAGAAGGCTGACATCACCCGCAGGGCCAAGGAACCGTCCCCCGTACGCCACCGCCTCCGCACCACGTCGCCGCAGTGTCCGATCCTGCGGCCGGACACGGCGGACGAAGGGGTGCCCGGGCAGGTGTGAAATGCGCCGCCGCGTCTTCGTCCGTCGCACCGGGTCGGCGACGGGAGCGTCAGGCGGCAGGTTCGATGTCCGCAGGCCGGCCGGGGCGTCCTCCGTCCGGGATTCCGGCCCGGCTCGTCCGTCCACTCCCGGGACAGGTACAACTGCCGGTCCATCGGACACGACGCGGTGACCGGCACCGGGGGCTGCTGCGTACAGCGGTCCACGCCTGGCTGCCACTGACCGAGACCGGCGAAGCGCACCGGCTGCTGGAGAGCCGTGCACAGCTGGGCCGCATACTGGTCGCCCCGTAGGAATCAGACACATTCCCTGACGCCTTCCGCTCCCCGCCGCCGACGGACAGCTTCCCTGACGGACAGCCGAACGCGGGATCCACGCCGTGGGAATGGACACCGGCCAGTGGATGCCGGCCGCAGCCCGGGAGCGGTGGGCGGAGGCCGAGTTCCTGGAGACGGGCGCGGAGGATCTGCCGTTCGCCGACGGAGACCGGGCGGACGAGCGGCTCGCCGAGCAGCGCCGACGCGCCGAGGCGGGCCGCTTCCTCATCGCCATTCCGCTTTTCGTGGCCTCCGCTTCCGCCGGCGCTGTCCGGCCACCTGCATCCGAAGCCGTTCGAGGGCTTCGTGGAACCTACGCCACGGGACACCACGAGTAGGGTGCCCCGATTACCAATGCGGAAGGCTGATTGCGGACGTGGCGCCGAAGAAAGTGACGCGGGATCAGTTGGCGGGTGCGGCACGGGCCGCGCTGGGCGGCGGGCGGCGACTGGAGGCCGTCGAGCGACTGGCGGGCGGCACCACGAAGGGCGTCTACCGACTGACGATGGACGACGCCATGACGGCGATCGCCTACCTGTGGGAGGACTCCGAGAACTACTGGCCGGCCACCGGGCACGACGGCGACCTCGCCGACCCGTTCTCGCCCGGCATCGGGCTCGACCTGTTCCAGGCCGCGCACGCGCGGCTGGAAGCGCTGGGCCTGCGGGTCCTCGAGATCCACCTGGCCGATCGCGACCGCACCCACTACCCGGCCGACCTCGCGATCGTCGAGGACGTGCCCGGCGAGAATCTGATGGACCTGCGCAACCGCGACCCGCGCGCCGCAGGGCCGACGATGGCGCGCCTCACCGAGAGCCTCGCGGTGATGCGCGGCCACCGGGCGCCGTCCTTCGGCAAGGTCGCCCTGATCGACGAGGGAGGCACATCACGTTCGGCCACGTGCGAGCAGGCAGCGCTCGCCTTCGCGCTGCGCTGCCTCGCCGAGGCGACCGCGCGCGACCCCAGGATCGCCGACGCCCGCGACCGGCTGGAGGAGCGGCTGCGTCAGCTGACCACGGCGGTGCGGCCGCGCACGGAGTACTGCGTCGTCCACGGCGAGCTGGGCCTGGACCACGTCATGGTCGACCGGGACGGCCAACCCGTCATCATCGACATCGAGAATCTGCTGTACTTCGACGTCGAGTGGGAACACGTGTTCCTGCGCCTGCGCCACACCAACAGCCAGTACCAGCAGCTGGCGGTGGACGGCCTCGACGAGAGCCGCCTCGCGCTCTACGAACTCACCCAGCATCTGTCACTGACCGCCGGCCCGCTGCGCCTGCTCGACGGGGACTTCCCCGACCGGGAGTTCATGCGAGGGGTCGCTGAACACCACCTGAACCGGGCGCTGGCGCTCGTCCCGGCGAGTTGAAGAAGCGGCCTGCGCGTTCGTGCCAGGGCTGGGCGACCTCCGAGATGGTCGGCCACAAGAAGCCGGACCGGCCCAGCGAAGCTGCGGGAGTCAACTGGCCGCGGTGGGGCCCGCCGGCGTCCATGCCGCCCAGTCGAGTCCGAGCGCGGCGAGTGCGGCGAGTCTGTCGGGGGCGAGTTTGGCGCGGCGGGTTTTGTTGTTGGTCAGGAACACGCCTGCTTTCACCTGGTGTGTCTGTCCGTCGAGTGTGACGGGTTCGGTGTGCGCGCGGGGGATGCGGAGGTGTCCTTCTCTGGCCCGGTACTGGGCGAGTGCGGTGATGCCGAGGTCGAACGCCGGAGGCTTCGCCGCGGTGGTCCCGGCCGGGGCGGCGGGGCGGGGCTTCAGGCCGAGGGCGGTGAGCCGGGCCTGCTGCTGGGGGAGCAGGGCGTTCCAGGTCGTGGGGTCGCACTGGCGGCGGGCCCAGGTGCCGATGTCGCATCCGTTCACGGTGACGCCGGGAAGGACGCGGGTGGGGTCCTGTTCCTCGGAGAGCAGGAGGCGGGCGGCGGCGTAGTGGCGCTGCCAGTCGATGGGCCAGCGCGGGGCCCAGTCGGGGTCGACCGCTTCCAGCGCCGCGCGCCGTTGTGCGGCCCGTTCCGGGTTGCCGCCCAGGCCGCCGGGCCTGCGGAGGTTGGCGAGCCACTGGCCGACGGGCACTCCGTCGATCACGGCGTTCTTCGGTGCGGCGAGGGTGCCGTGTGCGGCGTGGTAGGAGCGGGCGGCGGCGAGGTTCTTCCAGAACGCGGCGTCCGTGACCGACCAGACCATGCCGAGCTCGTCCAGCAGGCCGGCCCGCCACGCCTTGAGCGTCCCGGACCGGAACGCGCGGCGCTGCTCGGCGACCCAGGAGCCCAGCGTGTACGTGCCGCCGCCCTCGCCCAGGGACACGACGGTGTCGGACGGGACCCGGGCGTGGCCGTGC
The DNA here is from genome assembly GCF_042262625.1 of Streptomyces sp. NPDC056347. Lineage (NCBI taxonomy): Bacteria > Bacillati > Actinomycetota > Actinomycetes > Kitasatosporales > Streptomycetaceae > Streptomyces > Streptomyces sp. NPDC056347. The sequence goes on from NZ_JBHJQP010000110.1 coordinate 13,875, forward strand.
TCCCGGACCCAGGCGCGCAGGGCCTGGTGGCCGGTGAGCCAGACCTCGGAGTCGGGCCGGAGCACCCGGGTGCGCACGAAGAGCGCGATGGTCCGCGGGTCGCGGGGGAGGGAGAACCGCAGCAGCGGAACACCCGTGTTCGGCAGGGGCGGCACGGTCCCGTTGCCCTGCCCGGCGACCGCCCCGGTCGCGGTGGCGGACCCCCCGTCCTTCTCGCTGTCCTTGCCCTCCGCGGTCCTTGACCCTGGCGGGGCCGGGCTGTTCACGGCGTTGCCGCTGTCGGACCCTGCGGCCGGGTCGAGCGCGAGTACGGAGGTGACGCGGCCGCGTGCGGTGGTGGTCGGCAGGACCATCCGCTCGAAGGCCCGCTCGTCGTGCGCCCGGAGCCCCTGGAGGACCGCGACCAGGGGCCGGTAGCTGGGGGAGGCCATCATGTGGGAGGGGTCCTCGTCCGGCCGGAGGAGCACGGGCACGACGATGCGCGCCACCTTGCCCTCGCCGGGATCCTGGCGCAGTGCCCGTCCGATGATCTGCACGATGTCCACGGGCGAGCTGCGGGTGTCGGCGAAGAAGACCGCGCCGACACCGCGCCTGCCCCGGATGTCGACGCCCTCACCGAGGACCCGGCAGCTGGAGAGGACACCGAGCCCGGTGACCCACCCCTTCGGGTCCAGGCCGTCCGCGAACCGGCCCAGGACTTCGCGCCGGTGCGCGGCCGTGTGCTCGCCGCACAGCCACTCCGCCCCCACCCGGCCCGGATAAGCGGCGGGATCCGATGCGTGCAACTCGGCCGCGGTCTGCGGGAGCGCACGGGCGAACGCCATCGCGTCCAGGGCGCGGGAGTGGAACGTCATGTAGTTCCGCGTCCCCGACTCGTCCGCGTGCCTGAGCAGCGCGGCCTGCAGCGCCGCGAGTCGCCGGCCCTGCCGTTCCTCCGGCGTCGCGCCGGGACCGGGGAGCGCAGGGTCGCGGATCTCCAGCACGTCGATCTCGAACCGGGCGAGAATCTGGCGCTCGACGGCCTCGGCCAGGGCGAGTTCGTGCAGGACGGGACCGAAGAGCTCGGTGTCGTCCATCGAGGCCACCGGCCGCCCCGCCGGAACATCGGCCGCCCCACCGCCCGTGTCTTCGTTCTCGCCGCCGGGCGCCGCGCCCGGCGCCGTCTCCCAGAGGCGGGGGGGTGGCGGTCATGTAGAGCCGCCGCAGGGCGGGGATCCGCTCCTGGTCGTGGACGGCCGCCCACGCCTTGCCCAGGTCTCCCGAGGTCCGGTGCGCCTCGTCGACGACCAGGAGATCGAACGGGCGCATCCGCTGCCCGAACGACCCGCGCAGGGCCCGCTCCAGTACGCCCGGCGCGGCAGCGTCCTCCTCCTGGTCGCCCTGGTCGTCGTCCAGGCCCTGCGGGGACAGGCTGGCGTAGGTCGCGAACACCAGCACCGGCCCGCTTCCGCCTGTCCAGAGGGCGAGCTGGGTGGGGTTCGTCGTACGCCGCGCGTCCAGGGACGACAGGAGCGGGTCGGACTTCAGGCTGCACACCGCGACCGCGGGGGCCGTGTGCCCGGCCGCCCGCCAGGCCTGCACGGTCTGGGTCAGCAGGTCCAGCGTCGGGACGAGCACGCCGACCAGGCCGTGCGGGGCCATTCGGAGCGCGGCCACGGCCGCCATGATCGTCTTGCCCGTTCCGGGCGCCAGGTGGACCTGGCCGCGCAGGCCCCGGGCGGGCACGGAACCGCCCGGGGCCTGCGAAAGGCCCTCAATGATCGAATCCACGATCTCGGGCTGATGCGGCCGGAGAGTAATTCCACCCTGCATTCCTCAACTCCAGTCCCGGAAACGGTGAAACGGTCGATTCCAGAGCGCACCGGCCGGAGCAATTATCGACCGACCCGGACCGCCGTCCTCTCGGAATCGGCAAGCGGTGCCGGGAACCGGCCCCGGCAGGCATCCCCGAACCTCCTCGTGCGGGCCATCCTCCATCAATCGTCCAACCATTGTCCAATGAACGCCCAATAGCATAACAATCAATGTCCATTCGTTGTACAGTGGTGGGATGAGCGAAGAGACCAGCGTGGAAGCGCTCCTCGAAGAGGCCCGCCTCGCCGCAGCGATCCCGCCCCCCGCGGAACGGCTACGGCTACGGGAAGCAGCCGGCTTCTCCCGCGTCCAGGTCGCGGTCACCGTCGGCGTCGGCCGGTCGACGATCGCGAACTGGGAGACCGGCGTCTCCGAGCCGGCCCCGCCCGCCCGCCTGCCCTACCTCCGCCTGCTCAAGGGCCTCGCCGAGATCTACCCCGCACCGGCCGCCCCCCCGGCCGACGCCACGCCCACGGTCCCGGAACCCGCCCCGGCCGCCCCTGCGCCGCCCGCGCCCACCACCCCGCCCGAAACGCTGCGCGGCCCGGACGGGCTCGCCGTCGAGGGCGCCCCGGGCCCCTGCATCCGCTGCGGCGTCACAACGACCTACCAGTCCACCGACCACCGCCCCCTGCACGCCGGAGCCCTCTGCCGGGTCACCGCCCCGGCAACCGCAACCACCCCCACCACAGCGGTGCCCGCCACCCACACCCCCGCCACCGCCACCACAGCAATGACGGCCACTCCAGCACCCGCTTCGACGCCCGCCCCGGCTTCACCCACGCCCGCCCCGGCCCCCTCCCGGCCGCAGCGCCGCGCGAAGTCCGCCGACCGCGCCCAGGCCGACCTGCGCACGCTCATCACCCGCGCCGTGACCGAGGAAGCCGAGCGCGCCGGCGGCGATGAGGACGCCGCGGGCAAGGCCCTGATCAAGCGTGCGATCCCCGACGTCATGCGCCTCTTCGACGAGACCCGCACCACCGCCCGCTACGAATACACCGCCTACCCCGCCCTCCCCGACATCCTGAAGAAGCCCTCGAAGAGGGACCCGGACCAGATCTGGGAAGCCCGCCCCCGCTTCCATCACCCCGGCTACTCCCTCAAGATCCCCGGCATCACCCGGGTCACCGCCCTCGACGTCAACGCCGCCTACCTCTCCGCCCTGAAGGCCTGGCTTCCGATCGGGAGACTGGAGCACACCACCGGCACCGACGGCGTCGGCCCCAAGCGCTCCGGCGTCCACCTCGTCACCCCCGCCCCCTGGACCCACCCCCACCTGCCCGACCCGCTCGGCGACCGCGACGAGCCCGGCGCCCTCTGGATCACCGACGCCACCCTCCGCCTCCTCCTGCGCCTCTCCGGCCCCAAGTACGCCCTCACCGAAGCACCGACGGTCCACGAGTCCTGGACCTCCGGCGCCACCGAGAACTTCCTCGACGCGCTGCGTAAACTGCTCTCCGCCGTCCGGGAAGAGGCCATCGCGGCCGGGGACACCCTGACGCTGGAGTACATCAAGGCCATGTACGCGAAGTTCGTCTCCACGATGGGGGAGTCGGTCCACAACCGGGAAATGGTCCGCCCGGACTGGATGCACATCGTCCACAGCCAGGCCTACGCCAACCTCTGGGGCAAGGCCTACAAGGCCCACCAGGCCGGACTCGACATCGTCGCGATGACCGGAACCGACGAACTCCACGTCACCGGCGACTGGCGACAGGTCTTCGCCGAAGGGCGCGGCGTCTCCCAGATGAAGATCAAGCACGGCGACGGCAGGGCATTCGGCGAATACACCATCGGACAGGTGACTGGCTGATGGCCGGACGCTGGATGGACTTCGGCCGCTACGGCGCCGACGGCGCCCCCGGCGCCGAAGCCCTCGGCACCGCCATCGAGGCCATGGTCACCGGCATTGCCTCGGCCGTCGACACCAGGCGAGGCATGGCCGCCCGTCTGCGCTACCTCACCGCGGCCGACGCCGGATACGAAGCCATGGACCGCGCGGGCATCCACGTCTCCCCCCGCACCCTCATCGCCTGGCTCGCCCAGGAACGCATCCCGAACAAGGCCAACCTCGCGCGCCTCGACGCCGCTTACTGGGATCTCCGTCGCCGCAATGTCGCCGCCGACCTCAAGCACCGTCTCCGCAACGGCGGCCGGGGCACCCGGGTGGAGATCAATCCCGTCAACCAGAACCGCGTCGAGCGCAAGTACCAGCGGGACTTGTCCAGCCGCAGAGTCAACGTCCGCGACCTGGGCGTCTGGGACCGGGCCGTCGACGCCTGGATCGACGACGACCTGGGCGAGCTGGACGACGTGTGGCAGCAGATCTGCCAGGACCACCTGGGCAGCGACTGGGAGGCATACGCCTACGTCGGCTCCATCGGCTGGGACGCCTGATCACCGAGCAGCGGTGACACGCCCCGGAGACGAAGACGGCCGGCCCCTCGAACCGCTCACGAGAGCGGGGACACAGGTGCCGGCCGAACTCCACCAGGCCGCCGACATCTCATGCGTACGCCGGTAGACCTCGCCGCGCAGCAGGGCCGCGGCCATGAGCGTCCGGTCGCCGGGCTCGATGTGGCCGCCAGGGTTCAGGGGCGGCTCTGTGCCCCGGTGGCCGACGTGCGGAACGCGCAGTTCACGGTCGATGACCGCCGCTGCTGCACGTGACGTGGCCGGGAAGCATGGTGCGGTCGGCCGGGTCGTCGGCGCCGTCCAGGAAGGACATCAGCCCGGCGAGGGAGTCCCGTTCATGCGGATGCCGGGCCAGGTACGCCTTGGTGGTCCTGCGGATGCGGGAGCGGGGGAGCGGGGGAGCGGCATGCCATCACCTTGCGACGGCGGAAGAGGGGCGGGGAGGTCCGGGACGGCGGGGGCGGCCGCTTCGGCGGGGCGCGCCGGGAAGGCGCCGGGGCCGCTCACGCGGGAGCCTCGTGCTTGTCACTGCCCGGCTCGGACGTGATCTGGTAGGAAAGCAACTTCTGGAAGAGTCCGGGCTGTTGGGAGAGCTGGGCGTAGGTGCCCTCCTGGACGATTTTTCCTTCGTCGAGGACCACGATGCGGTCGGCGACGGCCACGTTGGTGATGCGGTGTGTCACCAGCAGCACCGCCCGGTCCCGGGCGAGGGCCCGCAGTCGCTGGAAGATGCGGTACTCGGCGCGGGGGTCGAGGTTGGCGGTGGGTTCGTCGAGGACCAGCAGACCGGCCGGGCGGAAGAACGCCCTGGCCAGGGCGATGCGCTGCCACTGACCGCCGCTGAGTTCCTCTCCGTTGAGCCACTCGCGGGCCAGGAGGGTGTCCAGGCCGGAGCCGAGCCTGTCGACGACCTCGTCGGCGTCGGCCGCCTCGCACGCCTCGCGGACCGCCGCGTCCCCGCGTGCGGTGGGCTGTCCCTGGGTGATGTTCTCGCGCACGGTCAGCGGCCAGTGCGCGTAGTCCTGCGGTACGAGGGCGACCTGTTGCCACAGGGCCTGCGGATCGGCCTTGGTGGTGGGGACGCCGTCCCAGAGCACCTGTCCGTCGGTGGGCAGGTAGAGACCGCTGACCAGCTTCGACAGCGTCGACTTGCCGGAGCCGTTGAAGCCCACCAGCGCGGTGACCTCGCCCCGGCGCAGGGTGAGGGAGACGCCGGTCAGGGCATCGCCGTCCTTGCCGGCATAGCGGTGGGTGACTGCCTTGATCTCGATCGTCTCCGGCGGCTCGGGGCGGTGTGATCCGCGGCGCATGCGGAAGCCGCCGGCCTTGTCGAGGAAGCCGGTCCAGTCGTCCATGTACAGACCGGTCCGTACGGCGCGTGCGCCGACGGAGACCAGGCCGCGGACCGATGTGCCGACGGTCTGCAGGGCGAAGACGGCCGTGCCGGCGTGCCCGACGGTGATCCGGCCGGCAGCGAGCAGCCACACGACCGCCGCCCACACCACGGCCGACCCCAGGCCTCCGCACACCGCCCCGGCCAGGGACATCCGGGCGCCCTGGTCGGCCGCGGCCCGGTCCTCGCGGTTGATCCGGGCGACGGTGCTGCGGTAGCGGCCGGAGAGGAAGTCGGCCATGGTGCCGGCCCGGATCTGGTCGGCGGCGTCCTTGGTGTAGATGTGCCAGCGCAGCACGGACAGCATCCGGTTGTCGCCGTTGCTGCGGAGGTTGGCCAGGTAGCGGACGCGTGCGGCACTGACCTGGGCCAGGGCCTGCGGCAGGCTGGCGGCAACGAGGAGAGGGAGCAGGACCCAGTGCACACCGGCCAGGACGATCGCTCCGGCGAGGAAGGCGGCGGCCGAGGCGATGAGGTCCTGGCCCTCGTTGATCAGGTCACCCGTGACCTGGGCACCGCGGTCGGCGGCTTCCCGGTCGCGGTTGAAGCCGGGGTCGTCGTAGGCGGACAGCTCGACCTGGGCACAGCCGGTGAGCAGCATCTGCTCGGCCTCGCGGGACATCAACGGTCCCAGCCGGGAAGAGAGCCAGTTGACGGTGATTCCGAGGAGCGCGCGCACGCCGGCGGCTCCGGCGAGCAGGGCGACGGAAGGCCATGCTTGGAGGAGCCGGTGGTAGACGTCCCCGTCGCGGAGCAGGGCGGTCAGGGTGCCGGAGACGGCGACCAGGCCCAGGGCCTGCATCACGCCGGTGATCAGCTGGCACAGCAGGAGGCCGGTGGTCGCCCGCCGGTCGACGCGCCAGGCCAGGGCCAGCGAGCGGCGCACCAACTGCGGCAGACGCCGGGCCATGTCGCGCATCCGGATCGAGCGGCCGGCCGCCTCGCGGCTGCCGGTCAGGTCCACGTACCGCATCTGCGGCTCCGGAGCAGGCGCGCCGGCCGCCGACGAGGGGGCGGAAGCGGACGGTGCGGCGGAGGACGTCGTGGGTGCTGTGGGGGCGGTGCGCGGCCCCGGAACGCCGCCGGCTGACGCATCGGTGGGCTCACTCATGCCGCCCACCCCGTATCCGGACGTTCCGAGGTGAGCGTGCCGTCAACGCTGTGCGTGATCACGGCAGGCCGCCGTTCGATTCCAGGAGGCTGATGCAAGGGGGCGAGGGTCGGGTGCATGGGGTCCTCCGTCTGGGCGTTGATGTGGCACTGATGCTCTAAAAACGCAGTGCATCTGGTCCCGTCACGGCCCGATCGGAAGGAACTTGGTGAACGGGAGTTCTAATGCCGGGGATAGGTCGTACGGGCTCCGGGGCATTGCTGCTCAAACTCGTTCGATCAGGGCGGATCACCCCTTCGGGGGATTGCGGACAGCGCGGACCGGGCCGCAGCGGCGCGCGACGGCGGCAGCCTGGGGCAGACGGTCGGGCTGGAAGTGCGGGAGAGGGCCAGACGCCGAGGACGGTGAAGGCGGCGGCCGTTGACCTGGGGGCGAGGGGGCAGGAGCCGGGGAGAGCTTCCACCGCGCGGTCGAGCGCAGCGGGTGCGCCTCGGCGAGCCGCAGCTCCTGGCCCGGCTCGGCCGTGGCGCGGCGCAGGAAGGCCGCCCTCTTCCGCGGCCGGCCGCTCGGCCCCGCGGCAGCGATCACGATCACCACGGGGACGTGGACGGGGACGGGGGCAGTCGCGGTGGTGGTGGTGAGGGATACGGAGAAGTCCAGGGTGTCGCCCTCGCGGAGCTCGGCGCGCTCCAGGACGAGCGGGGCGAGGGCGGCGGGTGCGTTGTGGGCGTGGCCGAGGGCGGCGTAGGCCGACGACCGGCCCTTCTTCGGCCGGTTGCTCAGGGAGTTGCGGGCGAGGAAGGTGAACTGCCCGCCGGTGACCCGGCCCCAGGTCGCCCCCTCCGCCGACGGGCAGCACACGACCGCCGGCGCCCAGTACGAGGACGCGCACACGGCGATCCTCGCGTGGACGCAGAGCGAGGCGGCGGACCACGGTACGAACGAGCTGTCGCTCGGCGACCTCCGGGCCATGACGGCGAGCTGACCGCCGACGCGCTCGGATCCTCGAGGGCCCGGGAGCACGTGCCCGTCTCCCCAGGGGCGACCGGCGAGGTCGCCGGAGCGCCTGCCCGGACGCGGGCCTCGCGAACGTGGCCTTGTTCACGTCTGGGTCAGGAAGCCAGTTCTTCACGGCTTCGGGAGGGCTTCGGCAGTGCACGCGGCGCGCGTCCCGGTCGTGGGACATGGGACGTGGGACATGGGGCCTGTGGCGGGGCCGGACCCCCGTCCGTTTCCCGGCCGTCGCGGGGCACCTCAGCAGATGTCCTTCACCAGGTCGCGGGGAGGTGCAGGGGGCTGCGGCTGATGGTGCCGCGCCGCCACTCGATGGTGTCGGCGGTGACGGTGAGGTTCAGGGCGGGCAGGCGGCGGGCCAGGCGGTGGAGGGCGAGCTGGAGCTCGGCCCGGGCGAGCCAGGTCCCCAGGCAGTAGTGCCGGCCCGCGCCGAAGACGAGCGAGGGCTTCGGCAGGGGGGTGAACAGGCCGTCGTGAGGGCTGCCCGGGAAGGCCGCCGGGTCGCGGTTGGCGGCGATCCGGTCGGTCGTGACGAGGTCACCGGCGCGGATCGTCACGCCGCCGAGCCGGACGTCCGCGGTGGCGGCGAGGAGACGCCCGGGGCGTTCCTCGTGGTCGTTGAGGGGAATCAGGTGGAGCAGGCGCTCGGTGAGGACTTCGGCGGCCTGTTCGTCGACGGCCAGCCGGGCCCAGGCCGCGGGCTGTTCGGTCAGCAGGTAGAGCAGGGCGTTGCTGAGCATGGTCATGGTGGTGTCGTGACCGCCGACGACCATGGTGGCGATCAGATTGACCAGCGCGGCCTCGGGGATGCCGCCCTCGTTGTCCGCCGCCCGGACGACGCGGCTGACCACGTCGTCGCCGGGCGCGCTGCGGCGCTGGGTGATCAGTGCGGCGGCGAATCCGGTCAGTTCGTCCCGGGCGCGGTCGCCCGCATCCTGTGTCACGGCGGGTCCGGCGAAGGCGTGTTCGGCCCAGCGGAGCAGGCGCTCGGTGGGAACGCCGTCCACGGCCAGCAGCCGGTGAATCACCATGCAGGGCAGGGGCAGCGCGAAGCCGGTGACGAGATCGGCGGGCGGTCCCTTCTCCACGAGCTCGTCGAGCAGCTGGTCGACGACCCCGGCCACCCACGGCCGCATGTGCTCGACCGAGCGCGGTGTGAAGGCCCGGCCGACCGCGCGCCGCAGGCGCAGGTGCGCGTCGCCGTCCTGCTGGCCGATGGCTTCGCGGCTGTCCAGCAGGCTGGGGCCGTCGACGACGGGCGGCGTATCGGGCTCATGGACCGGTGAGCGCCCGAAGCAGGGATTGGTGAGGACCTGATGCACGTCGTCGTACCGGGTGACGAGCCAGACGGGTGTGCCGTTCGGCAGTTCGATGAGCCGTGGCGGCCCAGGCACCGGGAATTCCACCCGGTGCAGAGGGAGAGTACGGGGGACGGGCACGGTGTTTCTCCTGAATTCTGCTGCGACTCGGCCCGGACGGCCGGGCGCACCTCACACCAGGCAAACGGGAATACCCCGCTTCAGGTCATGACTTGAGCCGTCGGTACGGACGACCGGTGCGATTTTCCACCCGCCAGAGTGAACCCACTCCCGCAGCAGGGACCCTGCAGTGCGCCGGCGCCGGCGCCGGCGCCGGGCGCGATCGGCACGATCCGACGTCCGCGCCGAACCACGCTGTTCGCCCCGCCGCCATGGCTCTCGCCGGAGCGGCGCCGACCGCCGCTCCCGCCCCCGCGGCCCCGGTGGCGCCCGCTGCCACTGCTTCCGATACTGCCCGCCAGGCGTCGGCCGACCGTGAGCCTCCTTCGCCACCGGACACGGCCGAGGCTCGTCGAGAGCCCGCAGGTTCCGTGGCCGCCGACGAGGACGACGTCCCTGGCCACGCCGCTCCAAGTGCCAGAGCGAGGAAGCGAAGGCGACGCACAGGATCCTTCAGGGACACGGGCTTCTTCTCGCGACGGTCAGGTGGAGAGAAACCTGGGGCCGCCCCCGTCAGCCCGCTGACCTGCTCCAGGGCGACCCCGTACTTCTCCCGGGGCCACGGGCCGGTACCGGGCCGCGACGACGGAGCCGTTGGCGGGCTTCGAGTCCTGACCGGAGCGGGGGAAGCCCCGCTGTCCGGAAGCGTGAGGGCGTTCGGACAGCGGGGCCCGAGGGACCGTACGGGGCGTCAGGGACTCTGGGTCGAGATGCCGAACGGCTTGGCCTGCGGGGCCGATTCAGTGCCGTCGGCGGCCACGGCGGTGACGACGTAGTAGTAGTACCCCCGGGCCAGGCCGGGGTCCGTGTACGTCAGTTCCGTCACGCCCGAAGCGATGCGGTGCTCAGGGGTGAAGACATCCGAGTCGGACGTGGACCGGTAGACGTTGTACGAGACGGTGGCACCCTGGTCGCACGCTCCGACCTCCCAGTTGAGCCGGACGTAGTCCGCGCCCCTGCCGCCCGTGACCCGGGGAGTGGCCGGTGCGGTCATGACCGGGCAGGGCACGGCGGCCTCGGCCATCGGCGAGAAGTCGGACCACATGCTGTGCGTGCTGACGGCGCGCACCACGTAGTGCCACGTCTGGCCGGCGGGAACGCTCTCGTTCGTGAACGTCGTCCCGGTGATGAGCGGGGAGACCGAGTAGGCCGACGTGGGGTCCGAAGAGGTGGTGCGGTAGACGTAGTAGCCGGCCACATCGGTCGACGTGCTCGCGGTCCACTCCACCGTGATGTTGCCGTTCTCGGCCGTCGCGGTCACCGAGGCGGGCGCGGCCGGCTTCCCGTAGACCGGCAGGCGCTTGCCGTAGACGGTTCCGTAGCCGGGCTCGGGCATGGGAGAGGTGTTGCCGGCCGCGTCGACGGCGCGGACGGTGTAGCCGAACTGCTCGTCGACCGGCACGCCGGCGTCCAGGTACCCGGCGTCCCGCACCACGGCGATCTGCTCCCACGCGCCGAACATCGGCTTGCGCATGACGAGGTAGTGGTCCGTGTCGTCGGTGTTGGCCGTCCAGGCGAGATGCACGCCGTCGGTGCCGTTCCACGCCTTCAGGCCGTACGGCATGTGCGGCGGGGTGACGTCGCCGGTGCGGGTGGCCGAGGCCGTCGCCGACGGGTTCGACTCCGTGCCGTGCGTCGTGACCGTCCTGACCTGGTAGTAGCGCACTTGGCCGACGGGCGCCGCGAAGTCGTCGTAGCCGGTGCCGGCGACCGGGGTTTCGGTCAGCCGGGTCCACGGGCCGGCGGTCGACTCCGCGGCGTAGACGTGGAACCGGTGGGACGCGTCACCGTCGTACCGCCAGCCGACGGTGCTGCGGTCGACCCGGCCGTTGGCGGAGACACTCGTCGGCGGCAGGGGCTTGGGCTCGGTCACGTCGAGCTGGACGGGCACGGAGTACGGGGAGGCGTTGCCCGCGACGTCCAGTGCCCGCACGCGGTAGTAGTAGGTCGTGCCCACGGCGGCGTCGGCGTCGGTCAGGACGGTGCTCCGGGTGGGCGCGGCGATGGAGGAGAACGGCCCCTTGGGCGCGAGGGACCGCTGCACCTCGTAGGAGCTCGCCCCGCTCACCGGAGGCCAGGAGAGCCGGGCGCCGGACCCGTCGTACGTGGCCGTGACTCCGACGGGGGCGGCGGGGGCCGTCTTGTCGGCACTGACGACGCGCGCCGGGGAGGACAGCGGGGAGAGGTTGCCGGAGCGGTCGAGGGCGCGGAGGGCGTACTCGTAGGTGGCGCCGGTGGCCGGGGGCGCGTCGGTGAATTTGGCGCCAGTGATCGGTTTGCTGTTGAGCAGGCTCCAGGCGCCGGTGCTGCCGGTGCGGCGGTAGACGCGGTAACCGGCCAGGTCCAGCTCGTAGTTGCGGGTCCAGGACAGGGTCGTCTTCAGGGTGCCTGCCGCGTATGCGGCCTTCAGGCCCGCCGGGACCAGGGGCGCGGTCTTGTCGTGGGCGGCGCCGATGACGGGCTTGTAGGTGAAGGCGATGTTGGCGGTGCCGGTGAAGGCGGCGAAGTCCACGCGCAGGGTGTGGACCCCGCGCGGGATGGTGAGACGGAGGGTCTTCTTCTGCGTCCGGCTGACGTTGCGCCACAGACTGATCTTGCGGTGGCCGTCGAGGTAGACGCGGGCGCCGTCCTGGACGGCAACGCTGAGGTCGAAGGGGCCGCCGGAGCCGAAGTTGCGGCTGGTACTCCAGCGGACTCCGAAGTTGTCCCGCGGCAGGGCGACGCCCGCGGGGTCGCCGAGACCGTAGTTCTCGGCGATGGAGGCATCGCAGACGGTGGCCTTCGGGGTGCCGGTGAGTTTGGTGTTGGCGTAGTACTGGGCCTTCCACACACCGGCCGAGCAGGTAACGGCCGCCTGCGCGGTGGCGGGGAAGACGAGTCCGGTCAGAGCGGTGGCCAGCGAGAGCGCGGCCGCACCGGCCGTACGGCGCGTCAAGCCGAAGGATATGGGCATCTGTTGACGGTCACACTTTCAGTCGGGAGATGGGTACAAGACGCGTACTCCGCCCTGATCGTGTCATTCACGAGATCGCTCGTGAAAGGGGGTTTGTGCGGAATCATGTCAACCACTTCTCTGCTGCCCGGGCCAGGCTGTGGATGACTTGTCATATGCCTGCAGCACCTCTGAATGGAGTGCGGCGGGGGCGCCGCCCGAAGGAAACCATGGGCGGCTCCGTTGAAGGGAACAGGATGGATGAGCCGGGTTCCCCCTCCGTCGGCACCCCGGCCGCCGACGGCCTCGGCAACGCCCCCGGCACGGCTCCGCGTAACGGCCGGACCGAGGAGAGGGCGGGGCCGGTGTACAGGTTCCCCGCTCTCTCCGTTCGACCGGCCCGGGGCCGGGCGCGTCACCCGTGCTTCGACGTCTCCCCGGGTGAGGGCCGCTCCGCCCGCCTCCTCGTCGGACGGAACAGCGCCAGCAGCCCTGCCAGAGCGACCACAACCGCCAGGAACAGGAGCACGATCCGGTCGGACACAGCTGCCCCGATGGCCGACAGGCGCCCCTCCAGGGCGAACTCCGTGTCGGTACTGATCACTGACGGCAGCGCGGACGTCCCGTCGAACGCCAGGAACGCCGCGCCGAGCGCGACGAAGACCAACCCGCCGACGACCGAGGTGCTGTGCAGGGAGACCCGCCCCACCCGGAGGGACCGGCCACGCAGCCAACGCCTGCGGCCCAGGTCGAACCGGTCCCACAGCAAGGCCAGAGCGAACATCGGCAACGCCATTCCCAGCGCGTACACGGCGAGCAGCACCCCACCGTGGAACGGATTGCCGCCCACCGCCGCCACGGTGAGAATGCCGCCGAGAATCGGCCCCGCGCAGAAGCCGGCCAGGCCGTAGACGGCGCCCAGGGCGAGTACGGACAGCGCCGATCCGGAACGACGCGCGCCGGCTGCCTGCGCCATGCGCCGGGAGCCGAACCCCAATCCGATGATCTGGGCCACGCCCAGAGCGATGACGGTCCACCCGCCGACCGTCACCAGGGTGTCCCGATGACCGTAGAACAACCGGCTGGCGAAGGAACCGGCCACACCGAGCGGCACGAGCGTCGTGCACAGACCTGCGTAGAACAGGGCGGTACGGGCCAGCAGTCTCGTCCGGCTGGTGAAGGAGTATGCGAAGAAGGCCGGCAACAACAGTGCGCTGCACGGACTGAGGAGCGCGAGCAGGCCACCGAGGAAGGCCGCCGCCAGACCGACCTCGCTCACCGTCCCGCCGCCCCGGCCGCCGCTTCGACGGCTTTCCTGAACGTGGCCGTGGGCTGGGCCCCGAGAACCGGCTTTCCATTGATCAGGAACGCCGGGGTGCTGCTCACGCCGAGGCCGTAGCCCTCTTCCTGATCCTTGCGCACGGCGGCGCGGGCCGCGTCGGAGGTCATGTCCGACTGGAACCGTTCGATGTCGGTGACACCCGCCTCGCGAGCCATCGCGACGAGTTCCTCCGCGGCGAACTCGCCTTTGTTGCGTTCACGCGGCCTGTTGTAGGCGACCTCGTGGAACTGCCAGAACTTCTTCTGGCGTCCGGCGGCCCATCCGGCCAGCGCGGCCCGCTCGGACTCCTCGCCGAAGACGGGGAAGTTGCGCCACTCGATACGCAGCACCCCCTTGTCCACGTAGGAACGCAGCAGTTCGGGCTCGGTCTCGCGGGCGAAGCGACCGCAGAAGGGACATTGGAAGTCGGAGTACTCGATCATCACGACCGGGGCGTCGACCGGTCCGACGGCCAGGGCGTCGTCGGGGGTACGGCGCGCAAGGGCGAGCAGGCTCTCATCGGCCGGCACCGGGTCGGCAGATCCGGTGG
>NZ_JBHJQP010000111.1:0-27740 GCF_042262625.1 Streptomyces sp. NPDC056347
CGCGTAGATCGCGTCCGCCGCGTGGTGCGCGTCCGTCGGGCCCTTGGAGTTCCAGTCCTTGCCCCGGTCGTGCAGTACGACCGACACCCGTCCGCCGTTGATCTTCACGCTCGGGGCCGCCACCCACTGGCCCTGATGGCCGACCTGGTTGATGTTGAAGCTCGCCAGCTGAGCTCCGGAGGCGCCGCTTCCGGCGTGAATCGTGTAGTAGGAGGGGGCGCCTCCGACGTGGCGAATATCGCCGGAGCCAGGAATGTGGACGCTGATGCGGCAGGTGCCCGAGGTGACAGCACCGGTGTTGAAGGACCAGGTGGCGTAGTTGCCCGCATCACTGTTGTCCCCGGACATCGGGATGGAGCGGTAGCGGCCGTTGCAGCCGTTGGACGCGTAGCCGCCGACGGCAGTCGTCCACAGATCGTCGTCGTTGGCGACCTTGGAAGAGCCTCGCTCGGTATAGGAGACCCCGGGTCCCGAGCAGTGCGGTCCCGCGTAACCGGAGTACTTCGGGACGGCAGAGGATTTGACGGTGGTTCCCCCTGTCTTCGTCTTCCCACCGGTACTGGAAGACGAGGACGACGACGAGGACGAGGACGAGGAGCCGGAACCCGACTTTGCGGGTGCCTTGCTCTTTCCGTCGGGCGACGGCTTGTCGTCGGCCTTGATCTTGCCGCCTGAGTCGGCTACCGCATCGTTCACCGGGCCGGCCGGCATCTTCCCGGACGGGCCCTTCTTGTCGGCCGGCGTCCTGTCACCGGTGGTCTTGCCGCCGGGGGCCTTTCCGCCGTCCTGCTCGGCGCTGGGTACGTAGCCGTCCGGCGAGTTGCTCGGACCGTCGTATCCGGCGGCCGCGGCACGGCCCTTGCTGTCCTTCGGGTCGTCGTCGGACGTGGCGCTGATGATGAAGGGGGCGGCGAGCAGGACCACGCCGCCGATCGCGGCGGCGGCCACCATGGGGCGGGATATCCGGTTCGGGTTGCCCGGTGCTCCAGCCCCCTCCGCATCCGCGCCACCGTCGCCCGAACCGCCGGACGAACCGGCAGCGGCAGTGCGTCCGGCGCGCAGCCAGGAGAAGCGGCCGCTCGACGCCGCAGCCGTGGTGGCGGCTGGGGTCACGGTGGCCACGGTCGTGGGCACGGGCTCGGCGGATCCTTCGGTGGACGGCGCCTTCCCGGTCGACGAGGTGGTCTCGGCCGACGGCTCGGTCGTCGAGGCCCTGGCCCCGGCCTCCGCCACGGGCTCCGTGCCCCCCTCGGTCTCGGCCTCGGCCTTCGGCGCCTCGGCCGGGCCGCCGCCCCGCAGTGCGGACGCGACGCCCGCCGCCGTGCCGGCCTCGGCCGCCGCCTCGGCGCCGCCGGCGGCCGGGGTCCCTGTCCCGGATTCGGCCTTGCCCCCGGCCTCCTCCGCCACCGAGACCGCCGCCTCTCCCTCGGCCTCGGCGTTCGCTCCGGACTTCGTCTCCGGGGCGGCCTCCGGCTCGTCCGGGTCCGCGCCGATCACGCCGTTACTGACGGACGCCGTGGCGCGCGCCCGGGCTGCCGTCGGGGCTCCGGGCTCCTCCGGCCCGGTCCCGTCGGAGCCACCGGGGGTTCCGCTCTGCGTCTCCGTGACTGCCACTGCTGACTCTCCTCGTTGTTCTTGTCATGGGTGCTGCTGATGGGTGTAGCCGGGTCACTCGTCCAGTCCGAGCTCTTCCATGAGCCGCTCGATCTCCTCGACGAGGGATTCGTTGGTGTCCTTCGGGGCCCGCCGCTGGGCGACTGTGTTCAGGAAGCCCGTCCGGCCGCCGGGGCGGATGAGGTCGATCGCCCGCGCGAACTCCTCGCGCTCCGCCCACAGGTCGTAGTCGGCTTCGGAATCCCCGAGCAGTTCGGCCAGGAATTCCTCCCGGGCGTCCTCCTCCGGCTCCTCCGGGTGTCTGCGGAGGTAGTCGCGCAAGTATCCTTCGATCCGCTGGAATCCGGCGGCCACGTAGGCGAGTTGCCCCGCCACCACACTGATCTCCTCGAGTTCCGCCACGGACGGGACCGTCGCGGGACCGTCGTCCGTGTGGCGTTCGCGCAGCCATTCGGTCAGGTCGAAGTGCGGGTTCACCTCCGCCTCGGCGATCGCCGCGAACACTTCCAGGGGCGTCGCGTCAAGACCGGCACCGGCACCGGCTGCGGCGTAGGTGGTGAAGACCGCGGCGGTGGCCGTTCTGGTGTTGCCATCCGTGAAGTACTGGTTCGACTTGATGTCCGAGGCGATGTGTGCGGCACGCTCGTCGACATCGACGGTGGTGGTCTGCGCCTGGAGCATCGCGTTGCGGAAGGCGGCCATCCTGGCGTCACGTGCGGCGGGGCTCGACCCCTGGAACAGGTCGGGGTCGGCCAGATCGGTCCGGTTCTCGGCGCTTGCGGAGCTCAGCTGCTTGGCCAGGTCCAGCAGGGTGTCGGGCAGCGTCTTCTCCGGAACGGGAAGCGGCGCGGATCCGCGCGGGTCGTTCACGACGGACGAGTGGTACGCCATGTCGTGCTGCTGCTCCGCCTCCGGTGCTGCCGGGGGCTGTTCCTCGGCCGCGTACAGCTCCTCCATGTACTCGATCCACTTCTGAGCGGCCGCTGGTCCTGCTTCCCTGTTCCCTTCCCACAGCGCCATCAGGTCGGCGTCGCTCGTTCGGTGCGCGGTCACGTACTCCCAGAAGCCCCTGATGTGCTCCTCCGCCATCATCAGGTTCCCGAACCAGGCCAGTTCACGGGGGTCGAGCCCGAGATTGTCGAGGAGTCGCCACACGCCGTCGGCGATGTCGAGCGGTGCCGCCGTCCGGAGCAGATCCGAGACGGTCAGCTCCTCGGCCACGATGAGCTGCGCGATGACGGGCAGGATGTCGGGGGATATGCCGAGACCGTCGGAGAGCGCGAGCACGTCGAGGACGTTCGGCATGTTGCCCGTCTGGTCGTGGAACGACCAGGCCGCATCCTCCGCCGCCTCGTACCTCTGTTCCAGATGCGTGGTCATCGGAAGGGTGCCGGTTTCGTGGCCGGGGCCCTGGATGTAGGCGTTGGCATGTTCGGGGGTCATCCCGAGCGATGACACGAGGAGGGCGAGGGGACGGGGGTCCGATCCGTCGGGGAGTTCGTGGCCCGGGCCGTTCCGTCCCAGGCGCCACAGAGCCACGGCCCGCGTGATCTGTTCCAGGCCGAGCAGGTGCAGGGGCGGCGGCTGGGTGGGGTCCGGCGCCTGGGACCATTCGGAGAAGGCGATCGGCGCTCCTTCCACCGTGCTCGCAGCGCCGAACTGCTGCACCATCTCGCCGAATCTGTCGCGCCACATCGCTCCGAACAGCAGCTCGGCGGTCCTCTGCGGGGTGTCCGTCGCCGCCCAGATCCGAGGATTGTCCATGCCTGGCGCCCGGGGATCGTCGATCAGTGCGAAGTTCATGACCATCTCCAGCCGGCGCGGGTGGACACCGAGAAGGTGGGCCTGCTCGAGGATGTCCCGGCGGACCGGCCTCTGTGTCCGCTGCTCCCAGGCGGTGGCCAGGTCGCTGTCCGGTCCCGCGGTGATGAAGTCGGACACGGTGTGGCCGCTGCTCTGCAGATGGGCGGCGAGGTCCCACCAGTGCTCGGCTCCGATGCCGAAAGCGCTCATCCGCTCCGTCAGCCGTGCGGGGTCGTCGACGCCCAGCCGCCCGCTCATCAGCTGCAGTTCCGTGAGGACGGCAAGGGGGTCTCCGGTCCCCCTCAGCAGCCCGGCCGCGCTCGACAAGCCCTGGTAGGGCACCCCCAGGGCCTCGCTGAGAACGAAGAGATGTGCGGGCGGGACGCCCACGCCGGCTGCCGCGTCCGCGAGCTCCTGGTCCGGCTGCCACAGCGGTGGTACCTCGTCGCCCTCGTAGGCGTGGATCGAGTAGTCGGTGATCTTCCACTGCCCGTCCGCGCCTCGCGCATGGCGGATCTCCAGGCGGACGTTCGGCTCGGGGAACGCCTCCAGCACCACCTCGTCGGCGGTCGATCGCCCCTCGGCGGGGCGGGCGTGCGAGGAGTGCTGAAGCGCCGCCAGACGTACCCGGTCCCGCGTCCAGTCACCCCGCAGGGTCTCGGGGATCTTCAGATCGTTCCCCGCGCCGGCGTGGAAGTGTTGGTTGGTTGCGCCGACCAGGTCCCTCTCGCTGCGTTCGCGGTCGGCGTGCGGAGCGAGCCTCTCGGCGGTGTGCATCTGCACGAGAGTGTCGACTCCGGGTTCGTAGTTCAGTGGGTTCCGCCAGAAACGGTCGAGCATCGCGGTTGTGTAGGCAGCCCAGATGGGCGTTTGGTCCCTGCCCTCGGGGGGAGTCCACTCATCCGGGCGGAGATTCCGCGGGGCGGACATGTACATCGTTTCGTACCCGGGGCCGAGCAGGTCGCTGAGATCCCCCGTCCATTGGGATTCCGCGAGATTCAGCACATCTGTGTCAGGACCGTTCTCCGGTCCGTTGGGCTCGACCGCGAACTTGAGACGTGTCCGGCCGAGGCCGGGGACGTTCCCGATGTCCTGCGACACACTCCGCAGCGTCTCGGCCACCATCTTCCCGGCGTCGTCGTTCGACACGTGCAGCACACGGATGATCTCGGTGGTCTGCCGGCCGTTCTCGCGCAGCGTCCGGTGCATCCGGTAGTGGGCGCCGTCGCCGGTGTGGAAGTCGATGTCGCGCGCCTCGGCCAGTACCGAATTGGGCCTCGAGGTTCCGAGCCCGGACTGGCGCCAGGACGGCCCTGCCCACTGGTGTTCGCCGTCGAGGACCTGTCCGTGCATCGCGACGTCGTCGATCACGGTATGCCAGATGTGACCGCCGGACGGTAGCACGATGAAGTTGCCGGACCTGAGGGCGTCCCGGTGGGCCACGTCGATGACTTCGTTCACGTACCAGCGGTCCCATTCCTCCGGGAAGACCGTGTTGAGGCCGCTCACGCCGTCGGAGACGGTGACGACCGGTCCCGGGGAGGTCAGAACGGATCGAATGTCCTGGTTCGGGGCGTTCTGGGTCAGGTCGAGGGAGTACGTGACGGCACGGCGTGCTCCGCCGCGGGACCTCGCTTCGGTGAACAGGTCGTAGGTCACGGCCTTCCGGACGGGGGCGGCTTCGCTGTTCCGGCCCTTCTGGTCGAGGTCGGCCGCGAGGCCTGCCTGTCCGCCGGTGTTCAGGGATCGGTCACCGATATCCAGGAAGTCCCACAGCCTGTGGGAGGACATCGGGTCCCCGCCCTCGGCGAACGGCTTCGAGCGCGGCTCGACGGCCGGGTCGGCGAACGGGCGGGGGGCGAGGTCGCCCTGCCACTTCGACGGCTCGAAGTGGGTGATCGTGCCGTCGGGCCGGGCGTGGCCGGTGATGCGCACCCCGTGGTGAACGCCCTCGAAAGTGCCGTCCGAGTCGATGTTCCCGCGGCGTCGCTGTTCACGGTGTACGTGAACGGCTGCCTCTCCGGCTTCCTCCAGCGACCAGTGCTCGGGGAACATCATGATCGGTGCGTTGTCGGGCCCTCCCCCGGCAGCGAGATAGGTGCCGTTGGGATTGACGTCGCCGAGTGGCTCGGGACGCACCCGTCCGCCGGTTCCGACGGGTGCCAGGTGCCCGGCCTTGCCGGTGGACGGATCACCGCGCAGGACTCGCTCCGCGACATGGAGTGGCAGTTCGGACCGCAGGCCGTCGTGCGGGGCGGGCGCATGCCCCGCGTTCTTCCATGCCTCCTCGATCGCTGTTCCGATCAGTCGCAGGTCACGGGGCATCAGCCGCTGGTTGTGGAGCCGATCCTCGCCCACGTGGAGAGAGCCCACCGTGACGTTCCCGAAGCGGTCGCCGAAGACCGGGCCGCCCATCAGGGCCCGGTCGGTGTAGACGGGGCGCAGCAGGTTCGCGTGCTCGCGGTAGTAGTCCCACGGGCCGAGCAGATGGGTTATTTCGTGGGCGAAGACGGAGAGGTGGTCGCTGGGCAGTTTCCAACTCCTCGCCTCCATGCGGCTACCGGGCCCGTAGGAGAGTTCGACGAGATGGATGCCGTCGACCGGGCTCTTCAACACACCGTTGTCCCAGCGTTCCTTCTTGACGTCCGCCTCGGTGAACTCCACCGAGACGTGCAGGAGATCGCCGTTGGGCAGCCGGTAGCGGGGCGAGTTGATGTAGAGATCCAGGGAGGTCCGAGCGACCTTGCGGGCGGCGGCGGCAAGGTGCTCCTGTCCCTGCTCGTGGACCAGTTTGATGGGAATGGTGATGTCGGAGCGGATATCGCCGTTGGGGAGTTCCACTCTCTGCACCTTGAAGGCGCCGAGGCCGTTCCTTCCGAGGTAGCCGAGCAGGTTCGACTTCTCTGCGTCCGGAGGCACGATGTTGACGGTGCCGAGGACCTTGCCCTCAGCGGTGTCGTTCCCGCGCCAGGTCTCGACGTGGGTGGCCGCCTCGGCCGTGGGCAGATTGCGCCAGGCCCGGACCGCGGCGTGCGGCGTCGTGCCGGGCTCCTGCTGATGGGCGAGGTAGTGGGCGAAGGATTCCAGTTCCTCGGCCCCGATGGGGTCGGCCTTCGTCTGTCCGTCCCCCTTCGTGGCGAGTACGGAGAGGTCGGCCACGCTGAAGCCGTGACTCGCGAGATCGACGCGGAAGGCGTCCGCGGCGGCCTGGATTCCCTGGGGAGCCCCGGCGTGCTGGGCGAGACGGCGTCCGAGCAGCTGCCCGAAGGGCTTCAGTGCAGTGACGTCGGCCTTCAGCGCCCGGGTGAGGGCATCGGCCTGGTGGAGGGTCGCTCCGTGGCCGAGTGCGTCGGCGAGAGCGACGGTCTCCGCGAGGTTGCCGCGGTCCAGGTGGTGGGTGACGTCCTGGTGGAATTGCGTGGTCGTGCCCGTGGACCGGGCGGTCTGGTCGAGCCGGAGGAGTGCGTGTACGTCGGTGTCGGCGGGGAGGTTGCCGAGCTCCTGGCGGGATTCGAGGTGCCACCGCGCGACCGCGTCCCGCAGTTGCTCGTCGGTGGCACGGGCCAGGTGTTCCTGGCCACCGTTGTCGGCGAACCAGCCACGGAAAGTGGCGAGCTGCTGCCCGCCGTTCGCATCGGGGGTGAGGCCGAGGTGGTCCATGGTGGCTGTGAGCCGCTCGGCGTCCTGCCGGTTCCGGAGCAGGGCGATGTCGTCGCGGTGAGTGGCGAACCACTCGACCACATCGGCTGCCTCGGTAACGGGTCCTTGCCCCGGGTTGTCGTTGATCGCTTGCGCGAGCCCGTCGGCGTTGCTCAGGTCATGTGTTCGTAGCAGCTGTTCCAGTTGGGACGGGGACATCCCGCTGTACTCCGCCGCGGTGTCGCGAATGGACCGCGTAGGCACCTGGACGGGCTCGGTGAGCCAGTCCGCGACGGCCTCACCGAGGCTGGCGGTGTCACCTGTTCCGCCGAAGGCGGAGAGTGTGGTGCCGTTGCGGGCAAGGTGGTTGTCGAGAGCGAACCAGGCGTCGTGCCCGATTCCCAGGTTCTTCAGGTTCAGGTCCAGTGCGACGATTCCCATCACCGGAATCTTCAACTGCTTGGCCAGAGATGCGAGTTCGTCATCGACCGCGAAAGTGAGCACGTTGAAGATGTCCTGGGCGACCGTGTTGCCGACGTTCGAGCCGTCCAGCTGCTCGTCCCTCGTGCCCCCTGAATTCAAGGTGGGTGACGGCTCCGGGGAGCGCACTTCCGGTGTGATCTCCGGCTCATTCACCTCCGGCGTGGTCTCCGGTTCCTTCACCTTCGACGTCACGGTCTCTGCCGACGCCTTCTGCCGGGTCGTCCCGGGCGGGGTGTCCTGTTGCGTCGCCCCGGGCGGGGTCTCCTGCTGATTCGGCTCCGTCGGGTTCACCTCGGGCGGCGTCGGGGCCGTCTCGGCAGGTGTCGTCTCGGGCGGTGTCGGCAGCGTGGAACTCTGGTCGACGTACCGGTACGTCCCGTCCTTCAGGTGCAGCATGACACCGCGCTGCATGTCCCCTGCCTTCGCCTCACTTGCGTCCGGCATGAAGGTGAGCAGCTTCTTGCCGTTCGCCACGGTCACCGGCACGTCCCACAGGGCCGCTGCCAGCGCCGGGTAGAGGTCCGCCGCGCCGTGGTCGGTCAGTATTTCCCGGTCGCCGTCCCGGCCGGCCGAGATCGAGGCGAGCATGATGCGCTGTTGCCGCGTCAGCGCGGTCTTCATCGGCGGGATGGCACCGCGGTCCCGGAATTCCTTTCCGGCCGGGCTCGTCGGATCGTCGAGGAGTTCGTCCAGCTCCGCCTTGAGAACGTCCTGTCTGTCGAACGCATCCGCCAGGTCGGGCGTCACCATTTCCGCGATCTCTTCGTTCCCGAAGATGTCGGCCGTGTTGTTCGCGTTCGCCTGCAGCTCATCAGCGAGTATGTGGCGGAGTTCCGGGCCGCTGCCCTTCGGCAGGGACTCGTCTCCTCTTTCCTCGAACCCCTTCGCCAGCGCGTTGAAGAACCCGTTGCCGTCGTTCTCGACTTCCTTCAGCGGATGAGTCGTGCCGTCGATCGTGATGGCAGCCGGATTGCCGTCCTCGCCCATGACCTCCTTGAATGCGTTCTCGACCACCGGCTTGTCGTGATCGTGGCGGACTGTCTTCTTGAACGCGATGGGTTCTGCGGCCGTTGAGTTCGGGACGCTGAACATCTTGTCGGTGAGGCGGCGGAGCCGTACGTACTCGTCTCCGGCCTCGGGGATCTTCTTCGCCAGGTCCTTCAGCTGTCGGAGTCCCTCGGCGTGCGCCTTTTCCCTGTCCTGCCAGTTCTTTCTTGCCTTGTCCAGCGCTGATTCGGGCTGACCCGTGTTCCGGGAATCCGACGTCGTGGCCGGTGCGTTCTCGGGGTTGCCGCCCAGCTCCACGAACGCGGCACGGGCGGCTTCAGCATCCGTCTCCAGAGTCTTCACTCTGCGACGCTGCTCCCAGTACTCCTTGTAGTTGGCCTCCCAAGCCTCCTCCGCCTCCTTCACGGCCTTGGCTGCGTCGATCTCGTCCTGGGTCAGCGTGTGCAGACCCAGTTCCTTGACACGTTCGTCGCTCAGCCAGACGAGCACGGTCGCCTCCGTCGTCCCGGACTGCAGTGCACCCTCGGTGGACGGGCTGCTGATGGTGTCCTTGATGTGGTGCTGCGAACCTGCGGCCAGGTGGAAGGTCGCGGGGACGGCGTAGAGGTGCCCGTGTCCGGCGGGAGGCTTGAGATTGGTCCGGGACTGCTCGGCCTGGCCGAGCTTGTGCGTCACACTGCTGGTGTTGCTGACTCCGGCGACGGGGAGACCCGGTGCGGTGGTCACACCGTTCCTGGCCACGGTTCCGGCGACGCCGGGGCCTCCCGCGGAGCTCATGCTGGTGGTGTCCGACATCTCTGTACCGGTGCCGGTCCCGGTCAGGTCGTCGAACCTGATGTTGCTGGTGACCGCGATGCGGCGCACCTTCGGCGACTTGAAGTCGAGGTGCGTGGCGACCACGAGAGTGGTGTCGACGCCGCCGACAAGACTGTTGTTGGTGACGGTGACCGCGTGCTGACCGGACTGGGCGTTGCCCGAAGAGAGTGCGGCGGTGAGGGAGATGTCGCTCAGCGCGGCGTCGAGCGCG
Organism: Streptomyces sp. NPDC056347; assembly: GCF_042262625.1. Taxonomy (NCBI): domain Bacteria; kingdom Bacillati; phylum Actinomycetota; class Actinomycetes; order Kitasatosporales; family Streptomycetaceae; genus Streptomyces; species Streptomyces sp. NPDC056347. Next base: position 9,575 of record NZ_JBHJQP010000111.1, read on the forward strand.
TCGGCCCCGGCCTTTCCGGGCTTCACCATGTCGCTGGCGCTGACTGCTTTTTTCACCTCCTTCATGATCTCGTCGTCCTTGTACTCCTGCGGGGCCTTCAGCTTCTGGTCGTTGCTGCGGGACTTGGCGACGAGCAGCTTGCCGAGGTTCTGGACCTGGTCCGCGCCGATGACCTCGTGGATGTGGAATCCTCCGTCGCCCATCCGGGCCGACGGGGCGTTCTTCTTCGCGGTCTCCTTCAGTAGTTCGGCGGGGTCGCTGCCGTCCTTCGGGACCTCGACCGTCAGGGACTTCGGCCGCGGGTTGGGGGGCGCGGTCTGCGATGTGTCGCCTTCGGCCTTCGGGTCCAGAAAGAGATACGACTCGGACGTGGTGACGGTGGCTTTCCACTTCACCGGTTCGATGACGTTGGTGCCGTCGGAGTAGGTGACGGTGACGACGGTCTCCCACTCGTTCTGCATCACCGCCTTGGGCCCGGGGATGGTGGTGACCTGGGTGACCACGCCGGATACGGATTCCGTCGCGGAGTTGGCGTCGCCGAGGCCGCCTCCGCCGACGCCGGTCGCCCCGCCGGATCCGCCCGCACCGCGCACCGGCTCGCCCCCGTTGACGGAGTGCGTGCTGGAGGTCGTCGTGGAGGAGGACTTCTCCTCCGAGATGTTGCGGCCCGCCCCGAACTCGTGGTCGCCGAACAGGGTGTCGACGACCTTGGGGGGACCGACACGCCGGTGCTGGACGTTGATCACCACGTCCTTGCCCAGGACGTTCAGCTCCTTGATGTGAGTCAGCGCCGACGTGCGGCCGCGGGAGGTCAGCGTACTGCCGCTCTGGATGGCCGACCGGCCCGAACGGGCGGACACCATGCCGTTGATGGTGTGCACGGTCCGCTCTGCGATACCTGCCTTCCGCAGGTCATCGTTGAGCTTCTTCAACTGGGCGGCGTCCTGGGGGGCGTTGTGCGCGAAGGCGCCGCGGGTCGCCCCGTTCAGACCCTCACGGTCCTGCCACTCCACGTCATCGAGTGCGCCCTTGGGCGTCTCGCCCAGACCGTCGTTGATCAGCCCTGCCTTCAGCGCGTCGCTCTCCCGCATCAGCCCGACCCAGCCGCCCGGCTTGCTGATCACGTACGTCTCGGCGTCGCGGGAGCTCCCGAAGGGGCGTCCGAAGAGGCCCAGGGGCTTGTGGTGGGCCGCGACCCGGAAGTCGGTGTCGGCTACGACCATGACCCAACGGTCGCTGCCCATCACCTGGTTGAGATCGCGCATGGAAGTGGCGGAAGAGCCGTTGTTCCGGTTCCAGAACTTCTGCAGCCAGGTGCTGGACACACCGCCCTGCCCGGTGAAGTTCACGTCTCCGGCCCCCTGCAGCCCCCCGCCCGCGCCGCTGGTTCCGAAGGTGGCGCCGTGCGCGTGGCCCTTGCTGAAGCCGAACGCCTGCTCCAGCGCGGTATTCGTCTCGGGCGATGCGGTGAACGGCTCGCCCACCACCTTCAGGTTGTGCCGGGTGCCGGTGATCGAGAGCGACTCCTCCCCCGCGAAGAGCGTCCCCTTGTCGTGCAGGTTTCCAACAGTGTGGCCCCCCGGCGAGAACACCTGGTCGGAGAGGGAGGTGAAGCTGTGCTGCCCGAAGATCCGGCGAGTCCGTTCCGACATGAACGAGCCCGCGTCGGTCAGCCGCCAGGCGTTTCCGGAGGTCTTCCCGATGAGATCGCGCACCGAGCCGAACATCGTCCGGTCCGAACGGGCCGCGAGAGTGACGGTGGTGATTCCCTTGGGCGAGATCTCGTCCGGTCTCTGGACCGCGGTCGGCGCCAGCACGGAGGACTCGGTCCTTCCCGCGATCCGGTCCTGGTCCTCTCGTGACACGTCACCCGTCTTCGACAGGCTGTCCGGCACACCGAAAGTGAACTTGATCGGGTGCGGGGTGAGGAACACGGACTTGTCCCCGCCCTCCCGGGTCTCGCCGATGCCCCCCAGCCCGCTCTTCTCGTAGAGCCACTTCACGGCCGGGAAACGCGATTCGCTGCCGTACCGCGCCAGCGCCCGCCAACTGCCCAGAGTGAGCGCCTGGACGAGGGGCTGGGGGAACGACGAGCGCTCAAGTTCAAAGGTCAGGTTGCCGGTGAAGTCGTAGTAATCGGTGCTCGACGAGGGTGCGAACAGATCCTCGCGGGTGGCGGTCTGCCCTGACTTCGTCTGCCGCGTGGACCGGTATGTGTAGCGGGCGTTGACAGCGCCGTTGCCGATTGCGGTAGTCGCACCGAATGCGTCCTTCTCGTTGCGGTAGGCCGAGAACGTCGCCTCCGCCCCCACGCTCGCGGTGTGCGTGGTCTGGAAGGCGGCGTCGAACCGCTCCCCGCCACTGAACGCCTGGGTCGCCGTGCGACGCGCGCTGCCCACGTACGTGGGCTGATCGAGGTCGGCCCGGATCGTCAGGGTGTAGCCGCGGTCCCGGGTGAGTGACGAGCCGATCAGGAGCACCCGGACGCCCTCCTTCGTGGCCGCCTGGTGCATGCGCTGGTCCATCCCCTGTTTGGCTACCGCGACCATCAGGGAGCGGGTGTTCGCGACCGCCCTGACGGAGACTCCGTCGCGGCGGAACAACCGCTTGAACCAGCTGCGCTGCTGTATCGCCTTCTCCACCTCGTCCCGGGTGGCCAGGGGCAGGTTCGGGTCCGCCTTCTTCAGGTCGTCGATGAGGGAATCGACAAGTTCTTCCTCGGCCTTGCGGGGGTCCTTCTCCTGTGCGTTCCGGACCGTGGGGTCTTCGCTCCCGGTGTTCTCGTTCTGCCGGCTCTCGTCCTCGGTGTTCTCGTTCCGGTCGTTCTGGTTTCTGCCGCTCCCGTTCGGGTCGCTCTGATTCGGGGTTTCCTCGTCCGACGTCTCCTTGCCGAACTTGATCTCACTGGGCCGCCCCGGGCCGAGCATGGTCACCTTGCCGCTGCCGGTGTCCCCGGTGCCCTCGCTGTTGCCGGTGTTCCAGTAGGCAGGCTTCTTCGGCTCGTTCGTGCCGACGCGCAACTGCTCCTGGTTGTCCCAGCCGGCCAGCCGCTGGGCCTCGCTGACCGGCATGCGCACCAGGCTGCCGACGATGAACGTCTTGGTGGAGTCGCCCGCCTTCACCGTGACTTCCGACTCGCGCATCACGAGCACCGTCCGTACGTCCTTCGGAGAGCGCTCGGCGTTCTTGGCTCCCGCGGTGCCGCCGAGATTGGACGTGTTGCTGGAGGCGTGGCTGTACCCCAGTGTCCCGCCCGCCTGGGCACGTGGCGCGGCGAAGCTGTCGGAGAAGCCGGTGGGGTCCGTCACAGCACCCACGAACACCGAGGCGTCGAGCGTGTGGGAGCGGGTGGCACTGCTCTCGTTCTTCTCGCTGAACTGGTTCGTGTCACGCAGCTCGAAGTCGGTCGAGGAATCGATCACCCAGTGGCGCTTGGGCTTCGGCGTCCCGATGTTGACGGTCGTTCCCTTGCCCTCGCGCAGGTGCAGCGAAGGGACGGGATTCCGGCCGTCGATCTGGGTGAAGTGCTCCGCCGAGAAGTGGCTGACGACCGCCTTGTAGTTGTCGCTGCCGATCGGGGATTCGGTGTGCTGGAGCACCCAGTCGGTCATCGGATCGATGTTGAAGTGCGACTCGGTGTGCTCGATCTTCGCCCGCTCGCCGGACTCGGTGGTGAACTTCAGCGGGACCCGGTCCTTGCGCGGATCGGGCCGCTTGTTGCTCGTATGCGCCTCGGGGACCTGGACGACCAGGCCCTTCGCGACGGTGTGCTTGATGGGTTCCGGAGCATTGGGAGGGTTCTGCGCACTGGTGGAATCGGCGGTGGGGATGTCGTGCAGGGTCAGCTCGTACGTGACGTTGGTGCTCAGTCTGACGGAGGGGCCGTGGCTGCGGGTCTCGCGCTGCGAGAGCTGCTGGGTGTTGAGATTGGAGTCATGGCCGGTGCCCATCGCCGGCGTGACGGTCGCCTTCGCCGCCGCCCCGCCCGCCGTTGCCGCGGCCGCGACCGCAACCTGGACATTGCTGGAGTCGGAGTAGCTGGACCCCTCGGTCTGCTGATTACGCGCGGCGCTGTCCTGCTTGCCGGAATCGCCGGGGGCGGCCTCCCAGCCTTTCTGGTCGGGAGTCGCCTTGACGCGCAGCTCTCGCGTCCGGCCCCCTTCCGTGACGACGAAGCGGCGGCCGTCGCCGAGGAAGGTACCCGCCTCGTTCTTCAGGGCGGAGGAGAGCTCCGACAGGTCGTTCAGAGTCACCTTGGCCTTCTTGGCCAGTTCGTCGGCGAGCTGCGCGAAGTCCTTGCCGTGGGTGAGCTGGACGATGTGATGCCCGCCGACCGCACCGTTGAAGGGGGACGGATCGTTGTCGTCACCGTAGGCCGAGACGTTGTTGAGGAAGTCCGGGATGTAGTAGGTCTTCTTCTTGCCCGCGGAGTCGATGACTTCAATGGGCGGGGGTGTGGTCGTGGCAGCGGTGGCGTCGTCGTTCGTTCCGTGGATCGGCTGGGTGTTGCTCCGGCCCTGGTCGTCGCTGTTGCCGGACTGGGTGTCGTCGATGTTGTCGCCGATGACAACTTGGTCGTTGTTTTCGTTGTTGTTCTCGTCGCTGTTCTCATCGTTGTCGTTGTTGTCGAGATTGTCGCCTGGGACGATCTGAACGTCGTCCGCATTCCCCGGGATGACCTGAGTGTCGCCCGTACTCTCCGTCTGCACCGTGGTCCGGGCATCGTTGTTGGGCGCCGACGTGATCGACTCTTCCGACGTCAGCAGGTCCTGCATCGGAATGTCGGTCTGGTCGGTGAACGGCGCCTCGTTCGACGTTGACCGGCGAGAGTTCACCGCGCCGTAGTGCGGCGTCGCGTTGGCCTCGGAGACGAACGGGCTCGACTCCGTGGGGCGCTGCCGGACTCGCTGGATCGGCGGCGGCACGGTCGATTTGCTCTCGGTTGCGGAGGGGGCCGGATTCGGCGCCTGGTTCAGCACCTGTGTGACCGTCCGGGATGCCCCCGTCTGGTTCGTCGGCGTCGGCGGAACCACCGTGGAGGGCGACGCCACGGGCTTCGTCGCCGACGTGTCGGTCGGTGTCTGCGTCGCATTATGCGCCGGCGTCTCCGTCACGACCGGCTTGACGGGCGTCACTCCCGGCGAGGCCGTGGGCGGGCTCTGCGGGTTCTCCTGAGGCTCCTTCTGGGGGCTCTCCTGGAAATTCTCCTCAGCCTCCAGGTCCGTGTCCGGGCCGGTCTCGTCGTCCTGGCTGACGGTCGGAAGCTCCCCCGCGTTCGGTGCGGGCGTCACCGAGGGGTTGTCCTGCGTGGAATTGATCTCGTTCCTCGGCCCGAGTTCCCCACCCGGTCTGTCCAGGGTGTCGAACTTCGTGTGGAGGTCCTTGATGAAGTTGGCGAACCCCGAGTCGGACCGGGCGATGAGCGGATGCACGATGGTGTGCCGCACCGCATGGCTGAACATGGTCGGCGCGACACCCGAGACGAACGTCTGCCAGCTCGTGGTGAACTCGCCCTGAGTCATCGAGTTGTACGTGCCCTCGGCCAGGTTCTGCGCGCCCGCGTCGACGAGCGCCGACGTTCCGTACAGCCCTGCGGCGAAGCCGAACTTCTGCGTCCTGGTCAGCGCCTCGGCCATCGCCTTGGAGCTGAGGGACTTCGCCACGTCCTGGGTGATGCTGTGCGACAGCGCGTTCAGCGCGGCCGGGTCGAGCCGGGCGCCGCCGTTCTTCGCCACGTTCTTGGCGAACTCCGACAGGTCATCGGCGATGTTCCTGGACACCGCGTCGATGGATCCCTCGGTCGTCCAGTGCTTGTTGAGGGAACCCGCCCAGGCCTTGCCGAGGTTCCGTGCCGCGTCTCCCTGAAGGTCGTGGAAGCCGAACTTGGCGAAGGCATCGCCCACCTTGTCGACGAAGCTGTCCGAGATCAGTTTCCCGGTGCTCTTGTCGAGGTTCTTGGCCAGCTGGCCCTCGGTTCCGCCGAGGATGTCGCCGAGCGAGTTCGCCAGTCCCTTGCTCGCTCCCGCCTTCGCCCCCTCCTTGGCACCCAGGGTGTCGAGGTGCTTGCCGATCTGTGTGCTCAGCCACTTGGTCGCGTCGCTGCCGAGCAGCTTGGCGACCTGCTTGCCGAGTGCACCGCCGATCGGGCTGAAGACTCCGCCGAACAAGCCCTGCAACGCACCGAAGCCGAGCGCGCCCTTCGTGGCCTCCAGGTCCCAGTCGGTGCGGTTTCCCATGCCCTTCTGGATCAGCTGGACGGCGACGTCCATCGCCGTGCCGATCGCCACGCTCATGGCGGTGTGGATCAGGATGCTCTTGATCAGGGCCTTGATGACCTGCTGGACCACGATCCGGAGCGTGATCTCCGCGGCGACCGTGTTGGCGTGGGCGACAGCGTTCAGTCCGGGGATCCAGCTCACCGCGGCCTCGAACGCCATTTCGACCATCAGCTGGATGACCTGCCCCAGGATCATCCACTTCGAGTACTCCGCCTGGTTGGCGGTGTCGCGGGCGATCTTGGCCAGGTTCTCGGCCTGCCCGGCGCAGGCGTTCAGGATCGATGCCTGGTCGCCTCCCGACAGGTACTTGGCGTACTTCTCGAACTCGTCCGCGCTCTTGCCGGAGAAGTTCTCCTTGACGTACCTCTCGACCGCGACGAGGTACGTCTGCAGGTCCTGGAAGTTGCCGATCAACTTGTCGTAGTGACCCGCGGCCTCGCGCAGCAGGTCCTCGTTGATGGACGGCCATTTCTCGCCCGAGAAGACCATGAGCAGCGTCTGCGCCTCGGGCGACGGGGTCAGCACGGGCGCCGCCCGATGATGGTGCGCGTCACTGGTCCCCTCCAGCCGCCTTCCAGTCCTTGGCCAGCAGGGTGGCCAGTTCCTCGGCTTCGCCGAAGAGCTTCTTCACGTCCTGACCGTTCTCACCCAGCCGGGTGATCAGGATGTCGAGCATCTTCAGGCTGTCGGTGAGCGGCGGCATGCCCACCCCGATCACTTCGTGGTACTGCTTCGAGGACTCGTCCTCGCCGTCGCCACCACCCCGCTTGTTGAGGTCGTTGATGGACTCGACGTGGGAGTGTGTCTCGGCGAGGGTCTCGCCGAGCTTCGCGTACTCCTCGATCCCCTTCCAGGTCGCGTCGCCCGCTCTCAGCTCGTTGCCGTCACCCATCGTTCCTGCTTCCCCGGGGCTTGGACGGCTCCGCGGTGCCCTGCGCCATCTCGCGCAGCGGGGCGAGGAAATCCTCGATGGGGGTTCCGGCCAGCATCGAGCGGCGCATCTCGTCGCCCTTGCCGCGCAGGGGCTCGAAGGCGTCCCGAGCGGCCTCGCCGCCCTCGTTCTGCGCCCGGCCGATCAGGTCCACCAGTGTCTTGCCGAGACGGACCGGGTCCATCCCGCGGAAGTCCTCGTTGTGGAACTTGATCTCGCGGACATCGCCCTGCACACCCACGGTGACGCTGATGGCGCGGTCCTTGGAGCGCACCGTGGAGGTACGGGCGGCCAGCTCGCGCTGGACGGCGGCAAGCTTCTCGGCGTGCTCGCGTACCTGCTTCTGCATCTCGCCGAACTGCTCCTGGAGCGTCGAGCCGAGGATCGCGTCGAACTGCTCGCGCGCCGACAGCGGCGTCCTGGCGTCGCCGCCGTCGCGTATGCCGTCGTTGTCGCGGGCCGCCCCGTCGTTCTGGTGGGCCATCAGCCGATCACTCCTGTCGTGGTGCACTCCTGGGTGCCCCACGTCTCCTCGTCCTCGTCCAGGTAGCTCTTCCGCTCCCGGTGCTGTTCCTGCCCCGCGCCCGCGCCGGCCCCTGCTCCCGCGCCCGCGCCGGGGGGCATCATCGGCGACTGGGAGGAGGTGCGCCGCCCGGTCCCGGCCGCTTCCTCGACCGCCTTGGCGCTGGGGTCGACGGAGGTGGTTCTGACCCGGCCGGTCGGCTCGACACCGACGCTCTGCTTGCCGCCCTTGCCGCTGGTGAACTCGGAGAACGTACCGTCCGCGTTGCGGACCTTGAACACGCCCTTGCCCTGCTGCGTTCCGCCCTCGCCGCCGGTGCGGAGGCCGGAGTGGTCACTGGAGAGCCGGGAGCTCTCGCGGAGGCGTGCCAGCGCCTTCTCGTTGTCGCGCCGCTGCTGCTCGGCGCGCCGCTGCGCCTCTTCCTGCGCCCTGGCCTGCTGCTGGTACGCCTTCTGCTCCTGCTCGGCCTGGCGGCGCAGCGCGTCCTGCTGCTTCTGCTGTTGCTGGAACGCGCCGGGCGGGGCCTTGTAGACGGAGCCGTCCGCGTTCTTGAGCGTCTTGCCGTCCGGACCGGTGACGGTGCCGTTCTTGTTGAACGTGGAGCCCGGGGGGACATTGGGCAGGCCGCCGGGGCCGAACGTTCCCGGGCCAGTGGTCGTCTTGTCGGTGTCGGTGTTTCCGGGGCCGTTGCTGTCGAGGCCCGTGCCGCCGTTGCCGGTGCCGTTGTTGGTAGTGAAGCTTCCCGGTCCCTCGGTGTTCAGCTTCTTGAGCTGGTCGTCCAGCGCCGAGCCGGGTCCCTGGTTCTCTCCCCCCGCCCCGTTCTGCTCGAAGGACGACGCACCACCGCCCCCGCCGAACGTACCGTCGCCCTCTCCGTCCGGAAGCTGGGTCTCGTCGCCGGCTCCACCGCCGCCCGGCAGGTCATTGGCGTCGCCCTGGGGGTTCGTCAGCCCCTTGAGCAGCTGGGCGATGGCATCGGACGTCGTGCTGTCGGCGCCACCCGGAGGCAGCCCGCCCTTCCCATTGCCGGCAGGGGCGTCCCAGGCCGGCTTGTACGGAGGGCGGAGGGCCGTGGTGGCATTGCTGTACGCGGTGCTGATGGCCGACGCCGCGGTCGACGCGGGGCCGTCGAGGCTCGCCTTCGCCTGGTCGAGCCAGCGGTTCTTGGCCTTCAGCTCGAAGGCGGTCCAGAATCCCGCCGCGTTCGGGTCGCCGAGGGTCTTCGTCGTCAGCCAGCCGTTGTTGAATGTGTAGGCACCCTCGCCGAACTCCTCGCGGAACAGGTCGCCCATGATCTGCGCGGGCCAGGCATTGCCCTCCGTGCCGTACGCGAGGAGCACGTGGTACAGGTTCTGCAGCTCCGTCATGGCCGTGGTCCGGGCCTCGTCGATCTCCTTGGAGGGGTCGCCCGGGTTGGTGATCTGGGTATGCAGGTGGCCGAACTGGTTCGCGACTCCTATGAGCATGCTGCGGAACTGTCCGGCGGCACTGCCCTGCATCTCGGAGTCGGGGACGTCGATCTCGTCGGCCCAGCCCTTGACCGTCTGGAACCAACGCAGCAGGAAGCGCTGGACACCCTTGACCGTGTTGCTGGCGTCGTCGAAGCTGAACAGCGCGAAGACGTTGCCCGTGCCGGAGAGTGCCTCCTCCAAGGTCTTCCTGGCCTGGAAGTGCCATCGGTAGAGCGCGTTGTCCGTGGGCAGCGGGTCCTTGATGTCCGGGCTGAGGTTGAACCCGACCTGGTAGTTGACGGGCCAGGCGTTGTTCAGGAGCCACGGTTTGTTCCAGCCGAACTCGTAGCCCCCGGGCGGGCCGACCTCGGGCCCCCACTCGAAGTGCCAGGGGTCCACGTGCCCCTTGCCGTCGGCGATCCACTGGAGCTTGGTGACATCGTCCCGGGTCGCCGGAGCGTGCGCGGAATCGGTGAGGAGGCTGAGAGCCGTCTCCCACTTCACATCGCCCATCTTGCCTTCGCCTCTTCTTCCGATCCCGCCCCGCTGATGCGACCTCTGGTCAACTGCCGGTGTTCTTCGGCTGGGTGGCCGTCGTCGGGTCCGTGGTGGTGTTACCGCTCCCGCTGAACATGGCCAGCGGCCCCTGGAGGTCGTCCATCATCGACTGGAGGGCGATGTCCTTGGCATCCTGCTCGCCCTGCTGGGTGATCTGGTTGACGTTGAGCACCTTGTCGGAGAGGACCAGCATCCCCTCCTTGAGGCCGTCCAGAATCCCCACCATGTCCGTGGCGAACTTCGTGAACCGGTCCTCCAGGCTCTTTGCCGCGCCGATCTCCTTCACGTCCGGGTTGCCGGCGAGCAGGGTGTCGTACGTGCCGGCGCCCTTCAGACCGCCGTAGCCGTAAAGCTTCCGGAGGAACTCGTCGTTCCTGAACTCCTCGACGAACTGGCCGTTGATCCTGTCCCGCGCGAAGCTCTCCAGGAACTCCGACGAGATCTTGTAGGTGCCGCCGTCCTCAGCCTCAGCCATGGGTCAGCCCCCGTCAGCCCGACATGACCTTGGCACCGAGGCCGTCATGCTCGTGGTGGGTGTTGCCCATGTTGTTCAGGGTCTGGTGGCCCTGGTTGAACGCGCCGTCCATCTCGTTGATCGCGGTGTTCAGCTGCTGCTGGACCTGGCGCCAGGTCTCGGCGCTGTTGCCCTCGGCCGTGTTGGCGAGTTCCTGCACGCCCGCGATCATTTCTTCCAGCGCGTTGCGCATGTTGGCGGTGAGCTGCTGCATGTCGTTGGTGGCGTCACCGAGACCGCCCCAGTTGATCATGATGTTGCCGGACACGAAGTGCCCCCTTCTTGCCGCGACGGATGATGCCGGATCTGTGGTTCCGGTCAGTTGTTGTTGAGGACGCCCAGGATGCCGTCGGAGACGGCGGAGCTCTCGAACCCGCTCTTGGCGTGCTGGAGGGCGGCCTCCTCACCGGCGTCGAGGACGTTCTGCTGCTGGTTCAGCTTGTTCCAGACGTCGTCGACGGCCGCCATCGCCTTGTTGTAGCCCTGCTGCCACGCCGTGAACTTGTCCTGGAAGGTCGCGGCCGACCCGTCCGTCGTGCTGTAGTGCGTCGCGACATTGCTCCTGATGCCTTCGGCCACGCCACCGGCCTGCTTCATGAACCCGAAGTGGGTGTCGAGCGCGACGACAGCCTTCCGTGCCGCCGCTGCGTCCTTGACGAGCTGGGACATCGTTGTCTCCTCCAGTCGAAACCCGATCGGCTGCAGGAAGGCACGACTCACCCGTCGCAAGGCCCTCCCCAACCCCATCTGCCTCACGGAGATTATCCGATCAATGGGATTCATGTCAGCAGCCGGGGAGGGTAGTTCACCTCCCCTTGAGGTTTATTTGAGCTTGTCTACAATCCCGTGCCGCATTGTTCACGGAGTTGTGTTCTCTCCTGCGGAACCTTCCCCTCCTCTCGGGCATCCGCGTCCACGACTCCGCTCTTCGAAACCCTCGAAGGATCCAGTACGGGACCACTCGGAAGAAGGCTCAACAATCGCCCCGGAACGTCCACGGCGGCGCCCGCCGAATACCCGAGTTGTTTCAGTCCCGCGGCCGTCACCGGATAGGAAACACCCGAATCCGTCACCAAATACATCGAGTTGCCGGTTCCGGCCGAGGACCGGGCCCGTACCAGCGAGCCCTTGCCCGGCCTCACCCAGATCCGGTCCACCGCAACGCAGGCAGCCCTCACGCCCGGCTGCCTGTCCGGCGGCGAACCGGGAACCCGGTCCGCCCGGATCAGGGACACCGTCGTCGTATGGCCACCGGCGGACGGCTTCACCCGGACGCAGACCTGCTCCTGGGCCGGGTCCACCGTCGAAACCCTCGGCGCCGAGGCGGGCAGTCCCGCCGCCAGCTGCTGCGCCGCGGACGCGGGAGCCTGATGGGCCGCCAGGTCGGAGGGGCCCACCGGGCGCTCGACCACGGCCTTCCCGCCGTACGCCTGGTCCTGGGTCCGCGGGTCGCCGCGCAGCAGTCGCCTGGCCAGCCCGGTCAGCGGGGCCAGCCCGTCCGTACGCAGCACATAGTGCTGTCCGCCGGCCGAGAAGAGCTGACCGATGCGGGTGGCGGAGCCGGCCAGCTGCGGCCCGGGGCGCCCCCGTCCGGCGATCTCCGGCGGAGCCAGCCCCGGCCCGGCGTCCAGCGCCGTCAGGAACGAGGCGCTGACCTGTACGGGTGTGACTCCCGCCCAGCCCAGGGCCGCCTCCGTACCGTGCTGGGTGTCGACCCGGAACCGGCGGCCGTTCCACACCAGCTGCCGCCCCTCCCCCGGTGCCGTCACCAGCACGCCGCGGTCGGAGCCGAGTCCGTCCTCCGAGTCCGCGGGATCCGCCACGACCACGCTGGTCAGCGGCTTCGCCTTCGCCGGGCCCGCCGGCTGTGCACCGGCGCAGACCGCCCAGGCATCCGCGCCGGGCGCGCCCGGCAGTCCGTCCGGAGCACCCACGATCCCGATGGGCGTGCCGCGCGGGGCGTCCCCGATGGACCCCGACGCGACCTGCTGCACCGCCATCCGGTCGCCCGCGACCAGCCGCGCGGACGCCTGGTTGAGCACCGGATGGAGCACCCCTGCGACGTTCAGGTAGCGGGCCCCGGTCTCCTTCACCACGACCAGCGCGCCCGGCGTCCGCCAGGAGGTTCCGCCCCCCGGTTTGATCAGCCCGAAGAGCGTGGTGACCACGCAGGCCAGCGCGACGATCAGCGCGCCCCAGCGGATGCCCCGCCAGGTCCGCGCGGTCGGGGTGTCCGGCGAGTCGGGGTCGTCCCTCAGCAGTCCGCTGGAGAGCCGCCCCATCACGTACAGATGCGCCTGCACCTGGTCCTTGCGCGACTGCACCGCCATCAGTCCCTCACCCCCTGATTCCGCGCAGCGCGCCGAACACCCCGGCGAGCAGCACCGCGAGCGGCAGCAGCACCAGCGCGCACAGCGTGTGCAGCAGGTCGGCGATCCGCCCCCAGTAGGGGACGAGCCGTCGTCCCGGCACCGTCCAGGCTGCGATCGCGGTGACCGCCGCCAGTACTGCGAAGGCGACGGTGATCTCCAGCCGTCCCGGAAGTCCCAGGTCAATGGCGCGGAGCACTCCGGCCAGGGCCAGTCCGTACGCCCCGGGGACCGCCATCGCGAGCCGGTGCGGCACGGCGCCGACCACGCGTACGTGCAGGAGCAGCAGCGTGCTCAGCACCACGGCGAGCAGCTCGGCCGTCCAGCCTCCGCCGGCGGCGAGCAGCGCGGTCTCGCAGGCGGCGGCCAGCAGTCCGAGCGCCACGTACATGCCGGTCAGGTAGCGGTCGGCCAGTTCGGCGCGCTCGCGGACCTGGGCGGCGGGGAAGGGTTCGATGCCCTCCTGCAGTTCGCCCGCGTTGGACGGCAGCGGCGGCATCCGCATCCCTGCGAACCGGAAGGCCAGGCTGGGCACGAACCCGCCCGCGAGCACGACGACGACCGCCAGCCACCCCGCGACCTGGGCGATCGGCATCCCGGACAGGGCGACCGCCCCGGCCGCCGCGGTGAACACGGCCACCGTGAACGCCCCGAGGAAGAGCGGCGCGAAGGCCCCGACCGCGGCCAGCGCGATGATCGCGGCGCCCGCTCCGGCCGCGCCTCCGGCCAGCAGCCGCGGGCCGAGCAGGCTCTCGCCGTGCCCGGCGGCCGGGACCAGCGCGCCCGCGACGGCCAGGTAGGGCACGGCCAGCACGCCGAGGGCCGCGCCGGCACCCGCGTCGCCGACCGCCCGGGAGGCGGCCAGCCCGCCCGCCACCAGCAGCAACGCGACGGCACCGGCAGCACCGGCCCGCCACATCGCGGCGCCCGGCAGCAGCACGGTGATCAGTCCGGCGACCAGTGCGGTCACGGTGAATCCGATGAGCAGCCGACGCGTCAGCTCGGGCCGCCAGGTGTCGGGTCGGGCGCGCAGCGTTTCGCCGATGCCGTCGACGAGATCGTCGAAGTCGGCCTCGGGCAAGGCTTCATGACGGGCTCTCAGATAGAGGGTCTCGCCGTCGCGCAGCTCCGCCTCGGCCGGGGTGCGCTCCTCGTCGAGAGGGGCGGCGCCGAGCCGTTGGAGGGTCCAGCCGCCGTGTTCCAGGCCCTGTTCGTCGAGGTCCCCACCGGCGTACTCGACAAGTACCGGCAGCAGATCGGCGAGCGGAACATCGACGGGTATGCCTAGTTCGAAGGTTTTCTCCGGACTTCTGACGGTTATCCGGCAGAGTCCGGCGGTCTTGTCGCCCACGGTGCGCGATTCACTCCCGCCTGTATTTCCGTTCGGGATTCGACCCGAGAACGAGTGCACATTATCGTGAAGTTCGTTATGACTGTACGTTCGTGCGACCAACCGAAAATCGGCGGCTTGGGTCGCAGATTTCGAGTCGTGGACACTTCGAGTCGGGAGCCGGTTTGAGCACCGTCATTTTTCGGCGGCCCCCGCGCCGGGTCGGCCCCCGCATGCCCGAGGGCGAACTGACGCTTCAGGAGCCACCGTCCCTCCCGGAGCCCCAGGGCGCCATGGGCGGCATCATCACGTACCTGCCGATGGCGCTCAGCTCCCTCGGCATGGTGCTCATCTTCATCCGGCCGGGCGACGGCAACGGAGTGCTGATGTGGGTGTCGGTCGGCATGATGGCCACCTCGGCCATCGCCATGCTGGTCGCCCAGTTCCTCCGGGCCGCCGGGGACCGCAAGCGCAAGCTGCGCGCCGAACGCCGGGACTACCTGCGGTACCTGACGACGAGCCGACGCCGCATCCGCAAGGTGGTCGAGCAGCAACGGCAGGCCCAGGAGTGGCGCCACCCGCTGCCGCAGGCGCTGTGGTCGGTCGCCCGCACCGGACGGCTGTGGGAACGGCGCGCCACCCACGACGACTTCGGCGAGGCCCGGATCGGGACCGGTGAGCAGCAGCTCGCGCTCGCCCTCGCACCGCTGTCCACCAAGCCGGTCGAGGACCTGGAGCCGCTCTCCGCGCACGCTCTGCGCCGTTTCATCCACGCGTACTCCACGGTCGAGGACCAGCCGGTCGCCGTACGTCTGCGTTCGTTCGCCCGGGTGCTGTTCACTGCCACGGACGAGCACCGCACCGCTTCCCGGGCCACGGCCCGCGCGCTGGTCGCCCAGCTCGCGGTCGCCCACGCCCCGGAGGATCTGACGATCGCCGTGGTCGCGGACGGGGACGCGCTGCCGTCCTGGTCCTGGGTCAAGTGGCTGCCGCACGTGCAGCATCAGGCCGATGTCGACGGGGTGGGCCCGGCCCGGCTGGTGGCCGAGACGGTCTCGGAGCTGGAGCCGCTGCTCGGCGAGGAGTTCGCCGGGCGGCCGCCGTTCGAGTCCGGCGCGGAGCCCAGCCGCGACGAACCGTTCACCGTCGTCGTCCTGGACACCGCGTCCGTGCCCCCCGGGGCCCGGCTCGCCGAGAACGGCTACCGCAACACCGTCGTCGTCGACGTACGCGGCACTCTGGACGGTGCCTGCCAGACGCGCGGCACCCTGCGGCTGCGTGTCGAGCCCGATGCGCTGACCCTGCTGTCCACGGCGCCGGACGGCAAGCCGTCCGAGACGGAGCTCGGCCGGCCGGACGCGCTCGGTCTGCACGCCTCCCGTGCCCTCGCCACCACGCTGGCGCCGTTCCGGCTGGGTGCCGCGGCCCGGGCCGAGCGTCCCTTGCAGGAGGACATGGAGCTCACCGACCTGCTCGGTATCCGTGATCTGCACGCTGCCGAGGCGGCCGATCTGCACCGTCCCCGCGCCGCCGCCGAACGGATGCGGGTCCCGATCGGCATCGGCTCGGACGGGGCGCACGTCGATCTCGACCTCAAGGAGTCCGCGCAGGGCGGCATGGGCCCGCACGGCATGCTGATCGGCGCCACCGGCTCCGGCAAGTCCGAGCTGCTGCGCACCCTGGTCCTCTCACTCGCGCTCACCCACTCCTCCGAGACGCTCAACTTCGTCCTCACCGACTTCAAGGGCGGTGCGACCTTCCTCGGCCTGGACCGACTGCCGCACACCTCCGCCGTCATCACCAACCTGGCCGACGAGGCGGCGCTGGTCGAACGGATGAAGGACGCCCTGCACGGCGAACTCGTCCGCCGCCAGGAGCTGCTGCGCAAGGCGGGCAACTACTCGTCCGTCCGCGAGTACGAGGAGGCGCGGGCGGGCGGCGCCGACCTCGCCCCGCTTCCCACCCTGTTCGTGGTGGTCGACGAGTTCAGCGAACTGCTCGCCGCGCATCGCGACTTCCTGGACCTCTTCGTGATGATCGGGCGGCTGGGCCGTTCACTCTCCGTCCATCTGCTGCTCGCCTCGCAGCGCCTGGACGAGGGCCGGATCAACCAGCTGGAGGGCCACCTCTCCTACCGCATCGCGCTGCGTACCTTCTCGGCGATGGAGAGCCGGGGGGTGCTCGGCGTACCGGACGCCTACGAGCTGCCGCCCCAGCCCGGCAGCGGTCTGCTGAAGAACGACGTCGGCGCGCTCACCCGTTTCAAGGCCGCCTATGTGTCGGGCCGCTACCGGGCCGCCCGCCCCGCGGCACGCCGTGCCGTGGTCGCCGGACAGGTGGTTCCGTTCGAGGCCGGCTGGGTTCCGCCCCGCAACCCGCCCACCGCCCCGGAGACGGAGCCGGAGCACGAGCCGGACGAGGAGGAGGGCGCCACCGGGCCCAGCCTGCTCGCTGTCGCCGTCGAGAAGCTGGAGCGCTCCGGTCCGCCCGCCCACCAGGTGTGGCTGGCCCCGCTGGACGAGCCCCCGACGCTCGACCTGCTGCTGCCGCCGCCCGGTACGCCCGGCGGCAAGTTCCTCTCCGTTCCGGTCGGCGTCATCGACCGGCCCTTCGACCAGCGCCGCGACGAGCTGGTGGCCGACCTGTCGGGTGCGGGCGGCCATGTCGGCATCGCGGGCGGTCCGCAGTCCGGCAAGTCCACCCTGATCCGTACGCTGATCACAGCGCTCGCGCTCACCCACACCCCGCGCGACGTGCAGTTCTACTGCCTGGACTTCGGTGGCGGGACGCTCACCTCGCTCACCGGGCTGCCGCACGTCGGCGGCGTCACCGGGCGCCTGGACCCCGAGCGGATGGCCCGTACCATCGCCGAGGTCAGCCAGGTCATCACGCACCGCGAACTGCTGTTCGCGGAGCGGGGCGTGGAGTCCATGGCCGACTTCCGGCGCCGCCGGGCCGCCGGTGAGTTCCCGGACGAGGCGCACGGCGACGTCTTCCTCGTGGTGGACGGCTGGAACACCATTCGCCAGGACTTCATGGATCTCGCCCCCACCTTCAACCTGATCGCCTCGCGGGGACTCAACTTCGGGGTGCACCTCATCGTTGCCTCCGGCCGTTGGATGGAGATCTCGGCCGCCCTGCGCGACCAGCTCGGGACCCGTTTCGAGCTGCGGCTCGGCGACCCCGTGGACTCGATGGTCAACATGCGGGCGGCGGGGACCGTTCCGACGATCCCGGGCCGCGGCCTGACCGCCGACCGGATGCACTACCTGACCGCCCTCCCCCGCAACGACGGCGATCCGAACGCGGAGAACATCGCGGACGGCGTGGCCGCCCTCGTGCGGGAGGTCGCGGCCGGGTGGGACGGGCCGGGCGCTCCGCCGGTCCGGATGCTCCCGATGAGCCTTCCTGCGGCCGAACTGCCCGCGCCCGACGGCGATCTGCGCGTTCCGCTCGGTCTGGAGGACCAGCGGCTCGACGTGTTCCGCCACGACTTCGAGGAGCACCCGCATCTGGTGGTCGTCGGTGATGTGGAGTCCGGCAAGTCGAACCTGCTCGCCCATGTGGCCGAAGCGATCTGCACGCGCTACACCCCCGACGAGGCCCGTGTCGTCCTCGTCGACTACCGGCGCGGCCTCGCCGAGGCGGTGCCCGAGTCGCACCGCCTCGGCTACGCCACCGGCGCCAACCTGCTGGCGCAGATGGTCGACGGGGTGGCGCGGGCGATGAAGGACCGGGTGCCCGGCCCCGAGATCTCCCCCGCCCGGCTGCGGCTGCGCGACTGGTGGAGCGGACCCCGGCTCTACCTTCTCGTCGACGACCACGAGCTGGTCTCCACGAGCGGGATGAGCGCCGGTGATCCGTTCGGCGCGCTCCACGAGTTCCTGGCCCAGGCCGACGAGATCGGTCTGCACATCGTCGTGGCCCGCAGCGCGAACGGCTCCGGCCGGGCGATGATGTCCGACCAGCTGCTGCGGCGCCTGGTGGAGGCCAACACACCGGTGCTGATGCTGAGCTGTCCGCCCGCGGAAGGGCAGGTGGTGGCCGGTACGAAGCCACGTATCCTGCCTGCGGGACGGGGCCTGTACATCACCCGCCGCCGTACGGTCCAGATCCAGACGGCACACCGGTCCTGACGGCCCGGCACCCTCCCGCCACCGCCCTCCCGGCCCTCGTGCACCGGCCGCCCGCACCGTCGTCACGGTGCGGGCG
>NZ_JBHJQP010000112.1:0-27688 GCF_042262625.1 Streptomyces sp. NPDC056347
AGGTTCCGGTGGCCGCCCCTCCGGCGTTCCGGGACGGTGCCGTCAGCGCAGGCGGGTATCGCCCGCTGCCTCCTGCTCGAAGCGGAGGCGGAACTCCGGGTCGTCGCCGAATTCGCGGCGGATCAGCTTCAGCGCGACGGCCTGGCCGCCCCGGGTGCGCGAGAGGTAGACGGTGCCCATGCCGCCCTCGCCGACGCGGGCGAGCAGCCGGTATCCGGCGGTCTCCTGCGGATCGTCCGGGCCCAGGGGTGTGAGTATGTCGCCGACGCCGGTACTGATGGGAGCCTCCCCCGCTCTCATGGCTGAACGTGACCGGACGAGAGCCTACGACAGGTGACGTGGCGTCAAACCGTCATGCGGGGCCCGGATTCGGCCGCGCCGCCATGGGGTCGCGCACCGTCGGCACGTACGTGGGGGTGTACGCGGACGGCAGCGGCCTGGTCGCCGCCTCGATCCGGTCCACGGCGGCCGCCACCGGGCCCGGCAGCCATCCGGCGAAGTCCCGCAGGCCCGGCCCGCCGAGCCCCTCCCGGCACAGCTCCGCCACCTCGCGGGCCGACGGGCGCTCCTCGGGCCGGGCGGACAGGCACCGTACGAGCAACTCCCGCAGTGGGGAGGGGTGGTGGTCCAGCGACGGGGGCTCGCGGTCGGTGCCGGCGATCCGGATGGCGAGGGCGAGACCCTGGCCCCGCCCGTACGGATGCAGCCCGGTGGCGGCCTCGGCGGCCAGCAGCCCGAGGGCGAACACGTCGGAGGCGGGTGTGAGCTGCTTCCCCAGGGCGTGTTCGGGCGACATGTGGGACGGGCTGCCGACCAGCCGCCCGGCCGTGGTGAGGGTCGGGTTGTCGGTCGCCCGGGCGATCCCGAAGTCGAGGAGCCAGGGGCCGCTCGCGGCGAGCAGCAGATTGCCGGGCTTGACGTCCCGGTGGATGACCCCGGCGGCGTGGACGGCGTCCAGCGCGGTGGCGAGGCAGCCGGTCAGCCGGAGCACCGCGGCCGTGGGCAGCGGCCCGTGCGCGGCGAGCACCGCGTTCAGCGGGAGGCCGGGGACGTAGTGGGTGGCCAGCCAGGGGCGTTCCCCCTCCGCGTCGTGGTCGACCACCGCCACCAGGTGGTAGCCGGAGACCCGGCGGGAGGCGGTCACCTCGCGGGCGAACCGGGTCCGGAACTCCGGTTGGCGCGCGTGGTCCCGGCGGATCACCTTCAGGGCGACGGGGTGGCCGCCCCGGGTGTGCGAGAGGTACACGGTGCCCATGCCGCCCTCACCCACCCGGCCCCGCAGGACGTAGCCCGCGACCTCCCGGGGATCGTCCGTCCGCAGCGGCCCGGGTACTCCGTCCTGCATGTCTTCCCCCGAACTCCTCGCGCGCACGGCCCCGTTCGCCCGGTGCCGGGGCCTTCCCGCCGCGGCCCCCGGATTCCTCGCGCCCGCGGCTCCCCTGCGCGGCAGCGGAGTTTACCGTTTGGCCGGGCTCTTCTTCCGGCCGGAGGTGAACTGCTCGTACGCCGCGACGACCTCCTCGGCCGGGCCGTCCATCCGCAGCGTGCCCGCCTCCAGCCAGATCGCCCGGTCGCAGGTCTCGGTGATCGACTTGTTGCTGTGGCTGACCAGGAAGACCGTGCCCGCCTCCTCGCGGAGTTCGGCGATCCGTTCCTTGCTGCGCCGCCGGAAGCGGGCGTCGCCGGTGGACAGCGCCTCGTCGATCAGGAGGACGTCGTGGCTCTTGGCGGCGGCGATGGAGAACCGGAGCCGGGCGCCCATCCCGGAGGAGTACGTCCGCATCGGCAGGGTGATGAAGTCGCCCTTCTCGTTGATGCCGGAGAAGTCGACGATGTCCGGATAGCGTTCCCGGATCTGGGCCCGGGACATGCCCATCGCGAGCCCGCCGAGGACCACGTTGCGCTCGCCGGTCAGATCGGACATCAGGGCGGCGTTCACCCCGAGCAGCGAGGGTTGGCCCTGGGTGTGGACCCGGCCCCCGGTCGCGGGCAGCAGCCCGGCGATGGCCTTGAGCAGGGTGGACTTGCCCGAGCCGTTGGAGCCGATCAGCCCGATGGCCTCGCCCCGGTACGCGGCGAAGCTCACGCCCTTCACGGCGTGCACCTCGCGGACGCCCGGGACCCGGCGGCGCGAGACGATCCGGCTGAGCGCGGAGGTGGCGCTGCCACGGCCGGTCCGGGCGCCGTTCACCCGGTAGGTGATGTGGACGTCGTCCACGACGACGGTGGGGATGCGTTCGTCGGTCCTTGTGTCAGCCACGTCCGTACCGCTCCTCGGCCTGCCAGAAGTACACGAATCCGCCGATGCCGCACACCAGCGCCCAGCCCGCGGCGATCGCCCAGACGTGCGGCGGGAGATGGCTCGCGCCGAAACTGTCGATGAGCGCGAACCGCATCAGGTCGATGAAGACGGCGGCCGGATTGCACTCCAGCACCACCATCACGGCGTGCGGGACCCGGTCCCCCTTGAGCATCGTGTCGACGCTCCACATGACGCCCGAGGCGTACATCCAGGTCCGCAGGACGAACGGCATCAGCTGGGCGATGTCCGGGGTACGGGCGGCCAGCCGCGCCACCACCATGGAGAGCCCGGTGTTGAACAGCGCCTGGAGGAACAGCGCCGGGACGGCGAGCAGCCAGGAGGGCCGGGGGTACTGCCCGAAGCCCACCAGGATCAGCACCAGCGCGCCCAGCGAGAAGAGCAGCTGCTGGAGCTGTTGCAGGGCCAGTGCGATCGGCAGCGAGGCGCGCGGGAAGTGCAGCGCCCGCACGAGCCCCAGGTTGCCGCTGATCGCACGCGTGCCCGCGGTGATCGAGCTGCTGGTGAAGGTCCAGATGAAGACGCCGGTGACCAGGAACGGAACGAAGTCCTCGACGTTGCGCTTGGTGTTCATCAGCACGCCGAAGATGAAGTAGTAGACCGTCGCGTTGAGCAGCGGGGTCATGATCTGCCAGATCTGGCCGAGCTTCGCCTGGCTGTACTGGGCGGTCAGCTTGGCGGTGGCGAACGCCGTGATGAAGTGCCGCCGCCCCCACAGCTGCCGTACGTACGCGGGCAGCGAGGGCCGGGCGCCGCTCATGGCGAGGCCGTGCCGGGCGGCGAGCGCGGCGAGCTCGCCGGGCGCGTACGCGGGAGGAGAAGGCGGTACGGGGCGGTCGGCGGGCGGGGCCGCCGGGGCTGCTGTCTGGCTCACCACGATCACTTTCGAGGGAGGAGGGGGGACGCGAAGAAGGCCGCTTCCGACGGAACGGGACCGTATCGTCGCAACGCCGAGGGTAGGACGTGGTTACGTCGCAACGCAACCGTTCCGTCGTGACGGACTATGATTTCCGGCATGACCACCGACCCGCGAACCCGCCGCCGCGCCCCCGCCGGAGCCGCCGTGCTGCGTGAGGACGTCACCGACGCGATCCGCGCCGCCGTCTTCGAGGAGCTGGCCGCGGTGGGGTTCGCCCGGATGTCGATGGAGGGGATCGCCCGGCGCGCGGGCGTCGGCAAGACCGCCGTGTACCGCCGCTGGAAGTCCAAGCTGGCGCTCGTCCTCGACCTGGTCTCGGCCGTCGCCGTCCAGGGCATGCCCGCCCCGGCGACCGGTTCGCTGTACGGGGACGTCCGGGCCGTGCTCGAACTCGCCGCGTACGCCCTGCGTCACCCGGTGGCCTCGCAGGTGATTCCGGACCTGCTGGTCGAGGCGGCCCGCAGTCCGGAGATCGCCGACACGATCAAGGCCGCCCTGCTCGACCCGCAGCAGGGCATCGCCGCCGTGGTGGTCCGGGACGCCGTCGCCCGTGGCGAACTGCCCGGGGACAGCGACCCGGACCGGGCGCTCGACCTGATCGTCGGCCCGCTCTACTGGCGCCTCGCGGTCGTCCGCACCCCGCTCCCCGCGGGCTACCTCGACGAACTGGCCACCGCCGCGGTCGCCGCCCTGCGCAGCTGACCACCCTCGTACCGGTACGCCTCACCCCCCCCACGCCGACCC
Organism: Streptomyces sp. NPDC056347; assembly: GCF_042262625.1. Taxonomy (NCBI): domain Bacteria; kingdom Bacillati; phylum Actinomycetota; class Actinomycetes; order Kitasatosporales; family Streptomycetaceae; genus Streptomyces; species Streptomyces sp. NPDC056347. Next base: position 3,984 of record NZ_JBHJQP010000112.1, read on the forward strand.
GGCACCGGCCCGGTCTTCGGTGAGGCAGTCCGGTGAAGGAACGCGGCCGTTCAGGTCGTGCCACCGTGCCGCTGCCGCCGCCTCGCCCGGGTACGGAGGGTGCCGTGCATACGTTGCGACCATGACACTTCCCCGTACGCGCCTCGCGGGCGCGGCGCTGGCGGTCTCCGCGGCGCTGTTCCTCACTCCCTCGGCCCCTGCCTTCGCGACCGACCCGCCGACCGCACGACAGGCCGGGTCGCGGACCTTCGTCTTCACCGGCGCCCCCGAGTCGTTCACCGTCCCCGAGGACGTCTGCTCGTTGTCCGTCACGGCGTTCGGAGCGGCCGGCGGCACCGGCCAGTACGACGTACCGGGCGGCGGCGGTGCCCAGGTGTCCGCCACCCTGGACGTGACGGCGGGCCAGGTCCTCACCGTCGACGTCGGCGGCGCGGGCCACGCCGGTGACGACCCCCTCGCGCCCACCCAGGGCGGCTACGGCGGCGGCGGCATGGGCGGCGCCTACCGGGTGGACGGCCAGATCAGAGGCATCGCCGCGGGCGGCGGAGGCGGCCGTACGGTCATCAGCTCCGGGGCGACCCCGCTGGTCGTGGCGGGCGGCGGGGGCGGCGGCGGCGGGTCCTTCTTCTCCTCGGCCATCGGCGGCGGAAACGGCGGCAGGACCGGTGAACCCGGCACCGGACTGCCCGGGGACGACGAGGGCAAGCCAGGCCGGCCGGGCGGCGAGGGCGGCCAGGGCGGCATCAACGTCCCGACGGCCGACCCGAACGGCCAGAACGGCTCGTCGGCCGTGGGGCCGGTCGGCGGACGCGGCGGCGACAACACCGGCGACCCGCACGGCGGTGTGGGCGGCGGGGGCGGCGGCGGGGCGACCGGCGGGGGCGGCGGCGCCGCGTCCCCCACCGCTCAGAACAGCGGGGCCGGGGGCGGTGGCGGGTCCAGCACCGGACCCGCGAACGCCACCTTCGTCACCGGTGCCAGGCGCGGCAACGGCGAGGCCGTCCTCCAGTGGGAACCCTGCCCCACCCAGCCCGGCCTGCTGACCGTCGAGAAGACCGACGGGAAGACCGGGGAACCGCTTTCGGACGCGGTCTTCCAGCTGTGGCAGGAGACCAACGGCATCAACGGGCTCCAGACCACCGGAAGCAACCCCGACACCAGGATCGGCGGCGCCTGCGCCACCGACGACCAGGGCCTGTGCACCTTCGACCGCCTGGCACTGGGGACGTTCTACCTGGAGGAGACCGCCGTCCCCGAGGGCTACGAGCTGCCCAGGAACCCGGTCACCGGCCCCCTGGAGCTGACCGCGACCGACCCCGACCTCACCGTCACCGTCGCCAACACCCGGCGTGAACCCTGCAAGGGCAAGGACTGCAAGTGACCCCGCCCCGGCGACCGGTTCGCTGTACGGGGATGTCCGGGCCGTGCCCGAACCCGCCGCGTACGCCCCGCGTCACCCGGTCGCCTCGCAGGTGATTTTGGACCTGCTGGTCGAGGCGGCCCGCGGTCCGGAGGGCGCCGGGCGCCCGACCTGATCGTCGGCCCGCTCCACCGGAGGCCGGTCGTGGTCCGCGCCCGGCCTCCCGCGGGCCGCCTCGGCGAACCGGCCACCGCCACGGGCGCCGCCCGGCGCAGCCGGGGGCGTCCCGGGCGGTGGGCCCGGCCGGTGCGGAGACCGCTGGCCCGGCCCGCGTGACTCCGGGCGGCGGCGCCGCCCCTTCCGGAGGCCTTCCACGGGGCAGTCCGGTGAAGGAGCGCGGCCATTCGGGTCGCGCTGCCGGGCCGCCGTCGCCGCCTCGCACGCATGCGCGGAATGCGTACGTACGTTGCGCCCATGACACTTCCCCGCACACGGCTCGCGGGCGCGGCGCTGACCGTCTCCGCGGCGCTGCTCCTCGCGCCTTCGGCCCAGGCCTTCGCCACCGACCCGCCCGCCCCGCGACAGGCCGGGTCGCGGACCTTCGTCTTCACCGGGGCTCCCGAGCGGTTCACCGTTCCCGAGGGGGTCTGCGAGCTGTCCGCCACGGCGTACGGAGCGGCCGGGGGCGCCGGCCGGTACGGCGCGCCGGGCGGCGGCGGTGGCCAGGTCTCCGCCGTGCTGGACGTGACGGCGGGCCAGGTCCTCACCGTCGACGTCGGCGGCGCGGGCCACGCCGGTGACGACCCCGAAGCGCCCACCCTGGGCGGTTACGGCGGCGGGGGGCAGGGCGGAGCCCACCGCGCGGACGGCCGGGTCAGCGGGAACGCCGCGGGCGGCGGAGGCGGCCGTACGGTCATCGGCTCCGGCGCGGCCCCGCTGGTCGTGGCGGGCGGCGGGGGCGGCGGCGGCGCGTCCCTGTACTCCTCGGCCATCGGCGGCGGAAACGGCGGACGCAGCGGGGACCCCGGCCACGGGCTGCCCGGCGACGACGAGGGCAGGCCGGGCCGGCCGGGCGGGGCGGGCGGCGTCAACGTCCCGACCACCGAGCCGAACGGCGACAACGGCTCACCGGCCGTGGGGCCGGTCGGCGGACGAGGCGGCGACAGCATCCGCGACCCGCACGGCGGTGTGGGCGGCGGGGGCGGCGGCGGGGCGACCGGCGGAGGCGGCGGCGCCGCGTCCCCCACCGCCCGCAACAGCGGGGCCGGGGGCGGCGGCGGGTCCAGCACCGGACCCGCGAACGCCACCTTCGTCACCGGCTCGCGCCTGGGCAACGGCGGGGCCGTCCTCCAGTGGGGGCCCTGCTCCGCCCAGCCCGGCCTGGTGAAGGTCGAGAAGACCGACGAGAAGACCGGGAAGCCGCTCACGGGCGCGGTCTTCCAGCTGTGGCGGGAGACCAACGGCATCGACGGCCTGCAGGTCGTGGGACGCGACCCCGACACCAGGGTCGGCAGCGCCCGCGCCACCGACGAACGGGGCCGGTGCGAGTTCAGCGGCCTGGCACCGGGGACGTTCTACCTGGAGGAGACCGCCGTCCCCGAGGGCTACGAGCTGCCCGACAACCCCGTCATCGGCCCCTACGAGCTGACCGAGCGGGACCCCGTTCTCGCCGCCTCCGTCAGCAACAGCCGCGCCTGAACCCGCACGGGCGAACACCGGGGGCGCCCCGGACCGGTCCCGGTGGGCGCCCCGCGGCGGACGCTCCCCGGGACCGTTGCCTACTCGGCGAGCAGCCGGTCCGCCACCCGGGCCGCCGCCGAACCGTCGTCCAGATCGCAGAAGTCCCGGCGGAAACTCTCGTACGCCGCCGAGTGCCGCGCCGCCGACGCGTCCAGCGCGCCCGCGTCCCGCAGCAGTGCGGCGATCTCCGCCGTACCGGTCAGCAGCGGTCCCGGTGCCCGGTCCTCGAAGTCCAGGCAGAAGCCGCGCACGGTGTCGCGGTAGTGCGCCAGATCGCTGGTGTGGAAGACCATCGGGCGGCCGGTGTGCGCGAAGTCGAACATCAGGCCCGAGTAGTCCGTGATCAGTACGTCGGCGATCAGCAGCAGCTCCGCGGTGTCCGGGTGCGCCGACACGTCGTGCACGTCCGGCCGCTCCGGCACGCTGCCCACCACCCGGGGATGGCGGCGCACCAGCACCGTGTGGATGCCGCCGATGTTCCGCGCCAGCAGGGCCGGGTCCAGCCCCGGGGCCCAGCGGTAGTGCGGCCGCCCGCCGGGGCCGGGGCCGGGGTGGATCAGATGGTCGCGGTAGGTCGGCGCGTACAGCACGACCCGGCGGCCGTCCGGGATGCCGAGCCTGCGCCGTACCCGCTCCGCGATCCGGTCCCGGTCGGCCGAGAAGAGCAGGTCGTTGGCGGGGGAACCGGCCTCCAGCACCTCGCCCCGGTAGCCGAGCGCGTGCCGCAGCAGCCCGGTGGCGTGGCTGCTGGGGGAGACCAGCACCGACCACTGGGCCGAGCGGTGCGCCAGGGTGGCGAGCTCCAGATGGTCGGCGTACGGGGTGCCGGCCAGATCCGTGCCGAAGCGGCCGAGCGGGGCGCCGTGCCAGGTCTGCACGACGGTCTGGCCCGGACGGCGCTCGAACCACTCGGGCAGCTGGTCGGAGGTGACGATACGACGGCACCGCGCCAGCGCCTCGTACCAGGCGGTGCTGTGCTCGACGACCGGTACAGCGGTCGCCGGGACGTTTCTGTGGACGCCGTCGGTGACCCACAGATGCTCCGAGGCCACCCCCCGGCGCAGCAGCTCGGCATGGACGGCGCGCGGGGAGTCGCCGCCCGTGTACAGCACCGCGTCCCGCATCGGCATCGCACGCCGCGACGGGTAGTGCCGCCCGCGCAGCTCCGCCCGGCGGTACGCGCCGCGGTCGCCCGGCGCCAGCACGGGTCCGGCCAGCACCGTCAGCCGGTCGCCCGAGCACCGGTCCAGGGCGAACTCCCGCCCCGGCACCAGGGCCCCGGCCACCGGCCCGTTCCGGCGCAGCGGCAGCCGGGCGGCGAGCGAGGTCAGCACCCGCACCGGCCGCCCGCCCAGCGCCGCCTCCCAGTGGCCCTCACGCAGCCCGGCCGCCACCGAGGGCGCGAGGAACGCGGTGAACCGGCGCCCGCCCCCGCCCCCGTCCCGCGCCTCCCCGTGGGTGACCGGCACCGACACCGTCTCCCGCAGCACCCCGTGCCGCAGGACCAGACGGTCCGGCCCCTCCTCCTGCCGTAAACCCGTCCCGGCGCCGGTCACCCCCTCCACCCGCAGCGCACCGTCCGGGGTCCACACCGCGGAGTCCACGAACGGCTGCCCGCTCAGATCGAGCACCAGCTCGCCCCGCGCGTCCGCCACGACCGGCGGCGCCGACTCCGGGGCCGCCGCTAGCGGCACCCGCTCCCCGTCGGCCAGCACCAGCCGCGCCCGCCACCGCCCGAAGGGCTCCGGCTCGACCTCGCGCGGCGCCCGGTGCGGGGCCGGCGGCACGGCCGTCATCCCGGCCAGATCGGCGAGCGGGAGACGGACCGTGAACCGACCGTCGGGGCGGCACTCCACGGGGTGGCCGAACTCCTGGTCCGCCACCCCCTCGCAGCTCAGCACCAGGGCCTTGGGCCGGGAGTCCCCGTACAGCCTGCCGGTGAGCTCCAGGTCCCGGCCGAAGCGGTGGTACTCGCACCGGGCCGGCAGCTGGGTCAGGGTCAGCCGCAGCCGCCCGCCCGGGTGGTCGAGCACCGCCCGCCGTCCGTCGCCCAGTTCGTGGACGAGCGGCAGCCCCGCCCCCGGCTCCGTGGCACGCACCGCCACCCGGCGGGCCGTGCCCTGCGCGGCCACCATCATGCCCACCAGCCAGCCGCCGGGCCGCAGCCTGCGCGGATCGACGGTCATCTCGAACCCCGCGTGCTGGTAGCCGTGCAGCTGCTGACCGGAATCGACGGTCGCCTCCGGCGCGGGCACCCCGCGCACCGGCACCGTCCGCAGCTGCTGCCCCCGCATCGCCCGCACCAGCCCCACCCGGAGCGACTGGCGCGGCGAGGCGGCCGGCAGATTGCGGACGTACGCGTAGCCGCGCAGCCGCAGCTTCCCGTCCTCGCTCCATCGCGCCTCCGACAGCCGCGCCACCGCCGGGAGATCGGTACGGGCCAGCCTGGCCGTGTCCGGGACCACCGGGAAGACCGCCTGCCGCCGCCCCGGCACCCCGCCCACCGTGAACGTCCCGGCGCCGTTGGCCCGTTCGAAGGCCAGCACCTCCAGCAGATCCGGCAGCCGCCGCTCCTTCACCAGCTGCCACTTGACCCTCAGCTCCACCGGCAGCTCGTGCGCCACGACCCGGTCCGCGCGCCCCACCCCGTCCATCCGCTCCATCCGGTCCAGGAACGCCCCGGCCCCCGCCATGAACGCCTGCCGGTACCCCGCCCCGCCCAGCGGCAGTTCGTCCAGGAGGCAGGCGAAGTCGTCGCGCAGGCACGAGAGGTCGTAACGGCGCCGCGCCGCCGCGTTCGCCGCCCCGCCCCGGCCCGCGAGGAACGCGCTGACCTGCTCGCACGCCGCGATCCTGTCCCGTACGTCGGGCGCGTCGGTGCGCCGCCGCACGGTCCGGCCCTCCCGGAGCCGCCAGTAGTGGACGTGTTCGTGCAGCACGTCCACCGCACCGGCCAGATAGTGCGCCGGAATGATCACCGGAGGGTCCTCGTGGGAGCGGCCCTCCGGGAACGCGAAGCCGTGCCGGTCCCAGAACGAGCGGCGGAACACCTTGTTCCAGGCCGGGCGGTCGGAGAGCAGCCGCGGCTCGCGCCCGATGTGGGTGCGGGCCCGGCTCTCGGCCAGCCAGTGGTACGGGCGGGCCTGCTGGCGCCCCTGATCGGTCAGCCACCACACATTGCCGGTCGCCAGATCGGAGCCGGTCGACTCCAGCGAGCCCAGCATCCGCGCGTAGGCGTCGTGCACGACGATGCCGCCGCCCCCGGCGAACGCCAGGTACGGCACGCCCGGCGTGGTGTGCCGCACCCCCGTGTTGCGGGCCGCCCCCGCACCGCCGCCCAGATGCCGGACCCGGCGGAAGCGCCGGTCCCGGGCGGCGAACCCCTCGGCGACGGCCGTACCGCGCTCCGTCGAACCGTCGTCCACCACGACCACCTCGATGTCCGTGACCGACTGCTCGGCCACCGAACGCAGGCAGTCCTCCAGATGGTCCGCGTGAGGGTGGACCGGGACGACGACACTGAGGCGCGGTTTCATGTACGGACAACCCGGGCGAACGCCCCGGGTCACCGGCACTGCCCCGAACGGGTGACGGCATCGGAGGCGCGAGGTTGCCGCGCGGCCGGGCCCGGCCGCCGCGCCCCGGAGCGCCCAGGTCCACGTCACCCGTGTACGGCGGGGATTCCGGGGCCCCGCGGAGCCGGACCGTACGGCAATCCCGGCCCCGCGGATCTCACCCGTTCGTGAAAGACCGCGACCGGCGGCGATGACGACACCGGGCACGGCACCCCCGCTGGACCGTCCGGGTGACGCGACACCGCGCGGGCGTGCACACCTTCCGGCGCATTCACGTAATGGTCCGCACAAGTGCGGCATTCGATACGTCGCTCAGCGTCCTCGGGTTGCTACGTTCTGTTTTCATGGGTATCCGAATGCGATGCGAGACCTGGAACGTGCCCCGCGCGAGAGCGGTGGTGCTCATTGCCGCGGCCGCGGGTCTCCTCACCCGCATGCTGATCGCGGCGAATATGCGGGGTCCGGCCGATGTGCACATCTTCCGCGGATTCGCCCACGCCATCGTCCGTTACGGGCCCATTCGGATTTATGAACAGCCGCTGCCCGGACTGCCCGTCTACAATCACCCGCCACTGGCCGGATGGATGCTGCTGGGCCTGAACAAGATCTCCGAACTCGGCATTCCCTTCGGCACGTTGATCAGGGCCCCCGCCTCGATCGCCGACTTCTTCTGCGCGCTCCTCGTGTTCGAGATCATGCGCCGCCGCGCCTCCCTCGGCGCCGCCGTCGCCTGCGGGACCGGCGTCGCCGCCAGCCCCGTACTGATCGCCACCTCCGGCTACCACGGCAACACCGACGCGGTCGCCATCACCTTCGCCCTGCTCGCCGGACACCTGCTCGTGGACCGGAGGGCGCCGCTGGCCGCCGGGGTGGCCGCCGCGCTCGCGATCAGCGTCAAGTTCATCCCCGTGGTGGTGATCCCGGCGCTGTTCGTCGTCGCGCTGCGAGCCGGGCGGCCGGTGCTCCTCCGCTTCGCCGCGGGCTTCACCGCGCTGTTCGCCCTGGTCTGGGGGCCGGTCCTGGCGACCGTCCCGAAGAACCTGGAGGAGAACGTGCTGGAGTACGCCGGCGGCGGCTTCCGGCTCTGGGGGCTGGTGCGGTTCGCCGACCTCCTCGGCCTGCCGGATTCGTTCATCACCTTCATCGAGGGCGACGGCCACTTCCTCTTCGTGCTGGCCTGCGTGGCGGCCGGGATCCTGCTCGCCCGGCTGCGCCCCGCGCAGCTGCCCGTCGTCGTCGGCGTCACGATGGGCCTGCTGCTCCTGCTCTCCACCGCCTCCGCGCTGCAGTACCTGACCTGGCCGGCCGCCGGGCTGTTCGTCGTCGGCTTCTGGCCGGGCGCCGCGTACAGCTGCGTGCTCGGCGTGACCGCGGTCCTCGGCTACCGGGGCCGCTCCGCCGTGCGCTGGAGCGAAACGGTGCTGCACTTCGCCGAGTTCGGCTGGCTGGTGCTCGCCGCCGCCCTGGCCGTCGGGGTACGCACGATCCTCGCCGCCTCCCCGGACCGGCCCGGGGAACCGCCCGCCGGGGAGAGCCGTGTCACGGCCCCCCGCACCGCACGCCCCACCGGCTCCACCGTCAACTGACCCCTCCTCAGCATCCCCCCCACGCACCCCGAGCGACTGGAGAACGCCCCGTGACGGAAAGCCCGAGCCCCAGGATCGGCATCCTGGTGGTCGCGTACAACGCCGAGACGACACTGGAGCGGACCCTCGACCGCATCCCGGCGGACTTCCGGTCCAGGATCGCCGAAATCCTCATCCTCGACGACGCGAGCCACGACGCGACCTTCACCGCGGGCTGCCGCTGGTCGCAGACCGAGGGAATGCCGCCGACGTTCGTCATGCGGCACACCAAGAACCTCGGATACGGCGGGAACCAGAAGGCCGGATACGCCCTGGCCGCCGCGCACGGACTCGACATCGTCGTCCTGCTCCACGGCGACGGGCAGTACGCCCCCGAATTGCTCCCCGACATGGTCGCGCCCATCGAACGCGGCGAATGCGAGGCGGTCTTCGGCTCGCGGATGATGAAATCCGGCTCCGCGCTCAAGGGCGGCATGCCGGTGTACAAATGGCTCGGCAACCGCATTCTCACCCGGGTCGAGAACACCCTGCTCGGCTCACGGCTCACCGAATTCCACTCCGGATACCGGGCCTACAGCGTCGCGGCACTCAAGAAGCTGCCGATCCACCGCAATACCGACGCCTTCGACTTCGACACCCAGATCATCGTCCAGCTGCTCGACGCCGGAATGCGGATCAAGGAGATCCCCGTCCCCACCTACTACGGCGACGAGATCTGCTACGTCAACGGCGTGAAGTACGCGAAGGACGTCGTCAAGGACGTCCTCGAATACCGGCTCGCCGTCAAGGGATTCGGGACCTGCGGCTGGATTCCCAAGCCCGTCGAATACGCCTTCAAGGAGGGCGACGGCTCCTCGCACGCCGTCATCCTGGAACGGATGCGCCGCCTCCCGCCCGGCCGGGTCCTCGACCTCGGCTGCTCCGGCGGCCTGTTCGCCCGGCGGCTCGAATCCCTCGGCCACGAGGTGACCGGCGTCGACTACGTCGAGGTCCCCGGCGTCCGCGAGAACTGCACCCGCTTCCTCCTCGCCGACCTGGAGGAGGGACTCCCCGCCGAGCTGGGCGGGGACTACGACTACGTGGTCGCCGGGGATGTCGTCGAACACCTCTCGCGGCCCGACCGGGTCCTCGCGGAGGTCGCCGGGGTGCTGCGGCCCGGCGGCCGGGTGCTGCTCTCCGTACCGAACTTCAGCCACTGGTACTCCCGGCTGCGGGTCGCGCTCGGCGTCTTCGGCTACGACCGGCGCGGCATCCTCGACGAAACGCATCTGCGCTTCTTCACCCGGTCCAGCCTGCGCCGCACGGTCCGCGAGGCGGGCTACGACGTCCTCGAACTCACTTCGACCGGGGCCCCGTTCTGGACGCTGCTCGGCGGCGGACCGCTCGCCGGGGCGCTGGGCGGTGCGTCCAAGCTGCTCACCCGGGTCAGGCCGACGCTGTTCGGCTATCAGCACGTCGCACTGCTCACCCCGCATGCGGCCGAGACGATCATCGCTGGAGAGCACGTCGATGTACAGGACATCCTCAACCGACAGTACGCCCCCGCCGACCGGGTCGGCGTCTGAGCCCGCCGTCCCCCGTCCCACCCCCGCGCCCCGCGTGCCCGAGCGGCGGCCGCCGCGCGCCGCAGTCAGGAGCAAGGCCATGACCCTTCCCAGTCTGACGCTGCTGCTGTTCGCCGTGTTCTCCTCGGCGGGCGGCCAGATCATGCTCAAGCACGGGATGAAGACCGCCGCGGCCGCCGCGGACCACGGCGGCGGCTCCGTCGCGCTGCGGGCGGCGACCAGCCCCTGGGTCGTCCTCGGGCTGCTGGTCTTCGCGGTGTCCGCGCTGGCCTGGATGGCGACCCTGGCCAAGGTGCCGCTCTCCATCGCCTACCCGTTCAACGCCCTCGGGTACCTGCTGATCGTGCTGGCCGGGGCGACCGTGCTGCACGAGCGGACGTCGATGTGGACCTGGAGCGGTTCGCTGCTGGTGGTCGTCGGCCTGGTCACGGTGATGGCCGGACAGCAGCGCTGACGGCCGGCACCGGTGCCGGCCGGGGTCGGCCTTTGCCCCGTACGGCACCGGTCGCGGCGGCCCTACTTGACCGCGCCCGCCATCACGCCGGAGACGAACTGGCGCTGGAAGGCGAAGAAGACCGCCAGCGGGATCACCATCGACAGGAAGGCGCCGGGCGCCAGCACGTCGATGTTGTTGCCGAACTGCCGCACCTGCTGCTGGAGGGCGACCGTGATCGGCGGTGAGTCCGAGTCCGCGAAGACCAGCGCGACCAGCATGTCGTTCCACACCCACAGGAACTGGAAGATCCCGAGCGAGGCGATCGCCGGACCGCCCAGCGGCATCACGACCCGGGTGAAGAGCCGGATCTCACCCGCCCCGTCGAGCCGGGCCGCCTCCAGCAGTTCCCGGGGGATCTCCGCGAAGAAGTTCCGCAGCAGGAAGATCGCGAAGGGCAGGCCGAAGGCCGTGTGGAAGACGACGACGCCCGGGGTCGTCCCGAAGATCCCGACCGCGCCGAAGAGCTTGGAGACCGGCACCAGGGCGACCTGCACCGGCACCACCAGCAACCCCACGACCAGCAGGAACCACCAGTCGCGGCCGGGGAAGTCCAGCCAGGCGAAGGCGTACCCGGCCAGCGAGCCGATCACCACGACCAGCACGGTCGCCGGGACCGTGATCATGACCGTGTTGAGGAGCGAGCCGGTGATGGTGGAGTTCTCCAGCAGCCGGGCGTAGTTGTCGAAGGTGAGCCGGGAGGGGGCCGTGAAGATCTTCCACCAGCCGCTCGACGCGATGTCGTCCGCCCCGCGCAGCGAGGACAGCAGCAGCCCGACCGTCGGCATCAGCCAGAACAGGGCCACCAGGACCAGGAAGATCCGCATCGCACCGCCGCCCGCCCGGGCGGCGAGCCGCGCGCCGAGCGACCGCCCGGCCTTCGCCGGGGCGTCCCCGGCGGTCGTGCTCGCGGCCGTGGACGCTGCCGTGGTCGACGGTGTCGTCATCGGCGCCCCTCCTTCCGGATCCGGCGGATGTTCACGTACATCACCGGGAGTACCAGCAGCAGCAGGAGTACGGCGATGGCGCTGCCGATCCCGAGGTCCGCGTCCGTGCCGAACGACGAGCGGTAGAGCTGGAGGGCCAGCACGTTCGCGTCGTCCTGCGAGGAGCCCGGCGCGATGACGAAGACCAGGTCGAAGATCTTCAGCACGTTGATCATCAGCGTGACCAGCACCACCACCAGCACCGGCGCCAGCATCGGCACCGTGATCCGGCGGAACACCTGCCACTCGTTCGCCCCGTCCACCCGGGCCGCTTCGAGGAGTTCGCGCGGCAGCCCGGCGAGCCCCGCCGCGATCAGCACCATCGCGAACCCGGCCCACATCCAGACGTAGGAACCGATGATCCCGGGCGTGACGAGCGTCGGGCCCAGCCACTCCACCCCGTTGTACGGCTCCGCGAAGTTCGAGGCGGGCAGCCGGACCAGGGCACCGTCCGCAGAGGCGGGCAGCGTGAACGTACCGTCCGCGGCCGCCGTCGCCGAGGCGACCACCTCGCCGCCCCTGACCGCCTCGACCCGCAGCCCCTTCAGGCCCAGCTCCCGGGCGTCGATGACATTGGGACGTCCGCCGCCGCCCTTGGTGAAGTCCAGCCAGGCGGTGCCGGATATCCCGCCGTCCCGCGCCCCGGTGGCCTTCGCGGGTTCCGCGTCCTTCGGCATGTTCGCCGGGACCACCCCCACCAGCGGCAGGCGCACCGGCTGCCCGGCCCGTACCGGCTCCTTGGTGACGAAGGAACCGCCACCGCCCGCCTTGAGCGGGTGGACGGGCAGCGGATGCGCCTTCGGGTAGCTCGACGACTCGTTGAACGTGTCGTGCACCCCCACCCATACGGCGTTGGCGACCCCGCGCTCCGGGGCCGCGTCGTACACCAGCCGGAAGATGATGCCCGCGGCGAGCATGGAGATCGCCATCGGCATGAAGACCACCAGCTTGAACGCGGTGCCCCAGCGGATGCGCTCGGTGAGCACCGCGAAGATCAGCCCGAGGGCCGTGGAGACGGTGGGCGCGACCACCACCCAGATCGCGTTGTTCTTCACCGCCGTACGGATCGTGTCGTCCGTGAACAGCGCCTCGTAGTTGTCGAGTCCGGCGAAACCCGTACCCGCCTGGTCGAGGAACGACCGGTAGACGGAGTACACGATCGGATAGACCACCAGCGCGCCCAGCAGCACCAGCGCGGGCGCCAGGAAGAGCGCGGCGACCAGTCGGCGGGTCCCGGTCGTGCTCCGGCCGCGCGCCTGCTGTCCGGAGGCCGGCCTGTCGGGTGTCGGACGGTCGGATGTCTGCTTCTCGGCGGGGGGCACCGGCTCGGCGCCCCCCGCTGCGGCTGTCGTCATCGCGTCAGCTCTTGTACGCCTTGGCGGCTTCGGACTCCAGCTTCGCCTGGGCCCCCGCGATGTCCTTCGGGTTCTTCAGGAAGTCCTGGAGGATCTTCCACTCGCCCTTGCCGGGCGTGCCGCCGAACGACTGCGGGGCCTGGTCGGACATGTCGAACCGGACCGCGTCACCGGCCGAGATCAGCGCCTTCGCCATCGTCCGCTGCACCTCGTTGGGGTACGCGGCGGCGTCCAGGGCCTTGTTCGGCGAGATGAACCCGCCCTGCTCGGCCATGATCTTCGCGGCGTCCGCCGAGGCCAGCCAGGTCAGCAGCGCCTGGGCGCCCTTGCCGTCCTTCAGCGCCACCGCGGCGTCGCCGCCGGTCACGACGGGGGACTCGGCGCCGACCGCCGGGAACGGGAAGACCTTGGCGTCGGTCCCGATCTTCGCCTTCGTCTGCCCGATGTTGACCGCCACGAAGTCGCCCTCGTAGACCATCGCGGCCTTGGGCTGGTCGCCGCCGGTGAAGGTCTGGGTGACCGAGGCGGGGAACTCCGTCTGCAGCGCCCCGTCGGCGCCGCCCGCGATCAGCGACGGCTTGCCGAAGAGCTCGGCCAGCGCGGTCAGCGCGTCCTTGACGGACGGGTCCGTCCATTTGATCCTGTGCTGCGCCAGCTGGTCGTACTTCTGCGGACCGGCCTGGGAGAGATAGACGTTCTCGAACCAGTCGGTGAGGGTCCAGCCGTCCGCGCCGCCGACCGAGACCGGGGTGACGCCCGAGGCGGAGACCGTCTCGGCGGTCTTCAGGAAGTCCTGCCAGGTCTTCGGCTCGCTCGCGCCCGCGTTCTCGAACGCCTTGGCGTTGTACCAGACCAGGGACTTGTTGGCGGCCTTGAAGTAGACGCCGTACTGGGTGCCGTCCACCGCGCCGAGGTCCTGCCAGACCTGGGAGTAGTTCTTGGCCAGCTGAGCCTTGGCCTCCGGGCCGACCGGCTTGGCCCACTTCTTCCGCGCGGCCTGCTGGACCGCGCCGACCTGCGGGATCATCGCGATGTCCGGCGGCTGGCCCCCGGCGATCTTCGTACCGAGGAAGTTGACGATCGGGTCCTGCGCCGGGACGAAGGTGACCTCCGCGCCCGTACGGCTCTCGAACTCCTTGAGGACCTTGACGAAGTTGGCCTGCTCGGCGCCGGTCCAGACCGCCGCGACCGACAGCTTCTCGCCGTCCAGCTTCGGCAGCGAGACGCTCGACGGGCCGCCCTTGCCGTCCCCCGTCGTCCTGGACGGTGTGCTGTGATCGTTCCCGCTGCCGCACCCGGTGAGGGCCAGGGCGCCGACGGCGGTGACCACCGCGGCGGCCCTGCTGATCCGAAGGGTTGTGCGCATTGCTTCCCCGTCTCTCACATCGTTGTGTGCGCACAGTCCTACGCGGGGTACTGAGGGCCCGCAATACCGCTCTCTGCCTCAACTCCCTTATCGTGATGGGCTCGTGACGTGATGTCAGAGCATTGTCGGGCCATGTCCGGACCCGGCCGGATCAGGAGGGGACGGGCCCGAACGGCGCTATCGGGTCGGCCTGGACCGAACGGGCCGCCCACTCCAGCGCACTGGCCAGCAACGCCAGATCGGTCGGCCCGTTGCCCAGCTCGCGGACCGGGCGCCGGGCCGGCGGATCGCCCATCCGCTCCCACTCCAGCGGTGCGACGGTGGGCCGCAGCGTGGCCGTACGCGGGATGCGCCCCGTCACCCGGCCGCCCTGGAACGGGGTGACCCGCCCGTCCGGATGCCCGAGCCTGCCCCGGCCGGGCGCCGGGTCCTCCGGCGAACGCGGCACCACCGGCGCGTCCAGCACGATGCGCAGCCGCGCCCCGTGGGCCAGGTCCGTGTCCTCCGTACGGTCGGGGCGGGCGGACGCCGCGACCAGGTGCACGCCCAGCCGCCCGCCCTCCCGCGCCACGGCCTCCAGGGCCCGCACCACCGAACCCGCGGCCGGCCGGCCCGGGCTGCCGAGCGCCGGGGCGACCAGCGCGTCGAAGTCGTCGGCCAGCACGACGAGCCGGGGCAGCGGGGTGGGGCCGGGACCGGCCGGCCCGGCGGCCGGGCGCAGCCGGAGCGTCCCGCTCGGCGGGGCGTCCAGATCACCGCGCTGCTCCGCGGCGGACGCCGGGCGCTGGCCGACCATCCGCCGCCCCACCTCCTGACGGCGGTGCCACTCGGTGAAGTCGTACGGGCCGAGCAGCTCGGCGCGGCGCTTCAGCTCACCGCTCAGCTCCTGGGCGAACTCCCGCATCCGCAGCGGATCGGAGGCCACCAGATGGGAGAAGGCGTGCGGCAGCTCCATGCAGGGACCGAGGCCCTCGCCCCGGTCACCGCCGACGCCGTCGACCAGCATCAGGCCCAGCTGGTCGGGCCGGGCGGCCGCGGCGAGCGAGGCGGCGACGGCCCGCAGCAGCTCCGTGCGCCCGCTGCCCGTCGGCCCCTCGATCAGCAGGTGCGGGCCCTCCTCGGACAGGTCCACGCTGACCGGGCCCCGGGGCCCGGCCCCGAGCACCATCACGGGCCGCCCGACCGTCCCGGACCCGGCGCCCTCGGCGGACGCCGACGCGGAACGGGAGGGGGCCGGGGCGGCGGTGGCGATCCGGGGAGCGTCCTCGCCGCGCGGTCCGCTCACCCGGTGCGGGGAGCCGTGCCCGGACGCGGCGGTACGAGGGCCTCCGGCCCCCGGGGACGTACGCCCCGATCCGGGGGCGTCGAGCCCGTCCTCGGGAACGAGCAGGTGGCCGGGGGCGCCGACATGGGTGGCGTGCTCACTGCCCGGGAACGAGGCACCGCCCACCCGCTGCGCCCCCACCCGGGGGCCCGCCGCGCGCGGATGCTCCGTACGGCCCGGACCGGGGCTCCCCGGGTCGCCGCCGTCCGTCCAGCGGCCCGCACCGCGCACCGCGGCCCCGGGCTGCTCGTCGGCGGTGGAGGCCCAGCGGGCCATCAGGGACGCCGGGGTGGCACGGGCCAGCCCCAGCTCGTCCAGCAGCCGGGCGGTCGTCGGGAGCGCGGCCGCCGACCGGCCGTGCGCCGGGACCGCTCCCTCCGCGCGCAGCGGCGCCAGCGCCCGGCCGAACCGTTCCGCCCAGTGCGCCGACACCGCGTCCACCGAGGCGACCGTGCCCCGCCCCGCGGCCTGCCCGCCCGCCGTCCGCAGCAGCCGCAGGGCCGTCGCCACGTCGCCGCTGAGCATGGCCACCGCCCCGCACTCGCGGAACGGGATCGAGGCGTGGCAGGCGGCCTCGTACGTCGCCGCGACCGGCGAGGTGGGGGTGGCGGCCGGGGTCTCGGCCAGACAGATCAGATGAATGCCCGCCGCGGCACCGGCGGCGGCCAGCCGGGCGGCGTTCTCGCGCAGCGCCGCCGAGCCCGGATCGCCGTCGAGGACCACCACGGTGTACGGACCCGCGTACCGTGCCGCGGCCTCGGCGACCGTGGCGCGGTCCACGCTCGCCCAGCCGGGCCCGAGCGGGCCGTCGTCCAGCCGGCGGACCAGCTCCGTGACCCGGGCGGCGGCCTGGTCGCGGTCGTGGGCCAGGAGCAGGCGGCAGTCCTGGCCGTGCGCCGGGCGCAGATGGGGCAGCCAGCCGAGCCAGGCCCACTCGCTCCTGCGCTCCTGCGCACCGCGCGCCCGGTCCGCGCTGATCAGCACGATCTCCAGATCGGCCGGGGAGTGCAGCGCGGCCAGCTGCGCCACCACGGACCGGGCGAGCCCGGCGAGCCGGGTCCGCGGCCCCGCGAGCCCGAGCGAACCGGCCTCCCGCAGCCCCACCGTCACCGGCACCACGGGCAGCTCCGCCCGGTCGGTCGTGCCGAGCCGCACCACGAGCGCCTCGGGGTGGTCCGCGCCGCGCTCCCAGAGCCGGGGGCCGGGGCCGAGCGCGGTCAGCAGCACGGCCGCCGGATCGGGCCAGGCGCTCCGCTCCCCGCCCCCGGGCGCCGCCGGGGCGGCGGCGGGCGAGGACGGCCCGGCGTCCCCGGGGCCGTCGGGGGCCTGCGCGGCCTCGCCCCGGCCGCCCGCGAGGCGGCGGGCCCAGGCACCGATCCCGCCCCGGCGCGGCGACCCGTCCTCCGGCGCGGTGACGGCGGACGGGACGGCACCGGCCTCCGCCGCGCCCTCGCTGTCGTACGCCCGGTCCGGGTCCGGGTCGGGGAAGGCGGCCGGGGTGCGGTCCGGGCCGGGCCCGCCGACGGTGCCGGCGGCGCCCGCCGTGCCGGACACCCGGAGGTGGCCCTCGCCGTCGGGGGCGGTCGGCAGGGCGGGCGTCGGCGCGCCGGACGTGAACCGGAGCGTGGACTCGCCGAGGCGCAGCAGCGCGCCCGGCTTCAGCCGGACCGGGCGGTCGTGGACCTCCACGCCGTCGAGCAGGGTGCCGTTGGTGGAGCCGAGGTCGGCCACCGAGACCGTGCCGTCGCCCAGGACCGTCACCGCGCAGTGGAGCCGGGACACGTCGGGGTCGTCGAGGGGCACGTCGGCGTCGGCGGAGCGGCCGATCCGGATGCGGCCGCCGTGCAGCAGATGGACCCCGCCCGCGTCCGGCCCCGCGACCACGTGCAGCCGCGCCGGGACCGCGTCGTCCACCGCCTCGTCCTCGCCGGGGACCTGGAGCGAGAGCACCGCCCCGTCCACCAGCGGCGGCTCGCCCAGCGCGCAGCGCTGCCCGTCGAGCCGCTCGCGCCCGGCGTACAGCACCACCGCGCCGCCGCCGAGCTGGCCCTCGGGCCCGAGGGCGGCCGTGGCGAGCTGGGAGGCCACGGTGGCGAGGGCCGTCCCGGGCGGGGCGGTGACCAGCACGTCGCACGCGCGCGCCGGAGTCTGGCCGCTGCGCGGCGCGAGGACGGTCAGCCGGATCTGCATCGCCGTCAGCGGTCCCTTCTGCGCGCCGCGCCGAGCAGGGGAAACGCCCTGTGACTCCCCCCACCCGCCGCGGACGCGTCGTCCGGTACAGGTTCGTCACGTGCCGAGGGGGCCCAACCCCACAGCCCGTGCAGAGGGCATCCTCGCACTTGCCACTGACATCGCGCCCGCGGGTCGCCGCTTAACGATCTTGAAACGTCGGCTGTGCGCCCATTAGTGCCTGCTTGGAACGGCGTCGGGGAGGACGGAACCGTTCCGGAACCACCTCCGGGGCGGCTCCTCGAACGTGAGTACGGCAACCATCGGCCCGGAAAGGGCGTCTTGTTCCAGGACGCCCGATGTCCCCGAGCGGACACCACCAGGGCGTACGGGCCCGCGCAGGGCCCGGAGATCTGTCCGGAAACAGCCGCCCGCACCGGGCGCCGCCCGGCCGCCCTCCGGGCGACGGCGGCAGTTTGACGAAAGGCCCTAGAGTAAGCCGGAACTCCCGGGCGGGATCCGGGAACACCGTAAGCACCACGATCTGCAGGGAGCGCATGACGTGCGGCCGGTAGGCAGCAAGTACCTCCTGGAGGAGCCGCTGGGACGCGGCGCCACGGGCACCGTCTGGCGGGCCCGCCAGCGGGAGACCGCGGGCGCCGAGGCGGCCGTCGCCGGTGAGCCCGGCGAGACCGTGGCGATCAAGGTCCTGAAGGAGGAGCTGGCCAACGACGCGGATGTCGTGATGCGCTTCCTCCGCGAGCGCTCCGTGCTGCTCCGGCTCACCCACGAGAACATCGTGCGCACCCGCGACCTGGTCGTGGAGGGCGATCTCCTCGCCCTGGTCATGGACCTGGTCGACGGCCCCGACCTGCACCGCTACCTCCGCGAGAACGGCCCGCTCACCCCGGTCGCCGCGGCGCTGCTCACCGCGCAGATCGCCGACGCGCTCGCCGCCAGCCACGCCGACGGCGTCGTCCACCGCGACCTGAAGCCCGCCAACGTCCTGCTGGACGAGAGCGGCGGCGGGATGCGCCCGATGCTCACCGACTTCGGCATCGCCCGCCTCGCCGACTCCCCGGGGCTCACCCGCACCCACGAGTTCGTCGGCACCCCCGCCTACGTGGCGCCCGAGTCCGCCGAGGGCCGCCCGCAGACCTCCGCGGTCGACATCTACGGCGCGGGCATCCTGCTGTACGAGCTGGTCACCGGCCGCCCGCCGTTCGCCGGCGGCACCGCCCTCGAAGTCCTGCACCGGCACCTCAGCGAGGAGCCCGTCCGCCCCGGCAACGTCCCGGCCCCGCTGTGGACGGTGATAGAGCGCTGCCTGAGCAAGGACCCCGACCGGCGGCCCAGCGCCGAGAACCTGGCCCGCGGCCTGCGCGTCGTCGCCGAGGGCATCGGTGTCCACGCCAGTTCCGCGCAGATCGCCGCGGCCGACGGCGTGGGCGCACTGCTCGCCCCCGACCCGGCCCCCGCGGCCGTCCCGGAGACCCCCGGCGCGGCCGACCCGACCCAGGTGCTGCCGAGCAACGCGGGCTCGTACGACCCCGCCGCGGCCACCAGCGTCCTGCCGCAGACCGGGCCGGGCGCGGGCGGGCACGCCGACCCGACCTCGGTCCTGCCCCCCGTGCCGTCGCGCCCGGACGCCCCCCCGCAGCCCGAGGAGCCGCACCCCTGGCAGTCCCAGCTCCGGGCCGCCCGCGACCGCAACGAGCCGACCCAGGTCCAGTACCTCGACCCGAGCGAGGACCCGCTGCGCAGGCGCCCCCAGCGCCCCCAGCCCCAACAGCAGCACCAGCCCCAACAGCAGCAGCGGCGCCAGCCGCCGCCCCAGCAGTACCAGCAGCCGCAGCAGCAGTACCCCCAGCAGCAGTACCAGCCCCAGCCCCCACCGCAGCAGCACCAGCCGCAGCGTCAGCAGTACGCGCCCCCGCAGCAGCCGGCGCCCCAGCCGCCGGCCCCGCGCCAGCCCCGCGAGCCGAGGCAGCGCAGCGCCAACCCGATGCGCATTCCCGGCCTCGGCTGCCTCAAGGGCTGTCTGTTCACGGTGGTGCTGCTCCTCGTCGCGGGCTGGCTCATCTGGGAGCTGACCCCGCTGCAGGACTGGATCGGCCAGGGCAAGAGCTACTGGAAGGCGATCAGCGACGCCGTCTCCACCGTCGGCGACTGGATCTCCGAACTGGGCGGCGGCGACAGCGGCAGCACCGGCACGAGCGGCACCGGCACTCCCTGAGCGGCCACCGCACCGGCGGCCCCGAGCGGCCGCGACACCATCAACTCTGTAGCTATATCGACTTCCGCGGGCCAGTTTCCACCGCATATCGCCCGCGGAAGTGAGGCTTGGCACCATCCCGGGCACTCAACCCCCCGGCCGACGCGTAACTTTGTCGACCGGGGGTCATGAGCGACGGTCCATCGCCAGCCGCTGAGGGAGCAGTTTTGGCACGGAATATCGGCAGCCGGTACACCGCACACCAGATCCTGGGGCGCGGCAGCGCGGGCACGGTCTGGCTCGGCGAAGGGCCCGACGGCCCGGTGGCCATCAAGCTGCTCCGCGAGGACCTCGCGTCCGACCAGGAGCTGGTCGGACGCTTCGTCCAGGAACGCACCGCCCTGCTCGGCCTCGCCCATCCGCATGTCGTCGCCGTCCGCGACCTCGTGGTCGACGGCAACGACCTGGCCCTGGTCATGGACCTGGTGCGCGGCACCGACCTGCGTACCCGCCTGGACCGCGAACGACGCCTCGCGCCCGAGGCCGCCGTGGCGATCATCGCGGACGTCGCGGACGGCCTCGCCGCCGCGCACGCCGCCGGCGTGGTCCACCGTGACGTCAAGCCCGAGAACATCCTGCTCGACATGGAGGGCCCGATCGGCCCCGGCGGCGCGCACCCCGCGCTGCTCACCGACTTCGGCGTGGCCAAGCTGATCGACACCCCGCGCCGCACGAAGTCCACCAAGATCATTGGTACACCGGACTACCTGGCGCCCGAGATAGTCGAGGGACTGCCGCCGCGTGCCGCCGTCGACATCTACGCGCTCGCCACGGTCCTGTACGAACTGCTCGCCGGTTTCACGCCCTTCGGCGGCGGGCACCCCGGGGCGGTCCTGCGGCGGCACGTGACGGAGACCGTCGTCCCGCTCCCCGGCATCCCCGAGGAACTCTGGCAGCTCCTGGTCCAGTGCCTCGCCAAGGCCCCCGCCTCCCGGCTGCGCGCCTCGGAGCTCGCGGCCAGGCTGCGCGAACAGCTCCCGCAACTGGCCGGCATCCCGCCGCTCGACGTGGACGAGCCGGACGCCGAGGCCGGTCCCGCGGGCGGCGCCCACGACGAGCAGAGCTACGCCCCGGCCGCCGAGGAACCCCGCCGTCGCGGCGCGGTCCCGCTGGTCCCGGGCTCGTCCGCCGACTCCAACCGCGACACCCACACGAGCATGCGCGTCCCGGCACCCGACGAGCTCTCCGGCGGCCCCCGGGGCACCGCCAGGGCTCCGCGCTCCCCGGGCGCCCCCCGCCCCGGCTCGGCCCGCAACAAGTCCGCCGCCGTCCGCAAGCGCCGCATCGTGCTGGGCACCGCGGTCCTGGCGCTGGTGGCCGCGCTCGGCGTGGGCGGCGCGCTGGCCCTGGGCGGCGACGACGCGGACGCACCGGACAAGGAGCCGGGGACCTCGGCACCGGAAACGCCCTGACCCGGCCCCGCGGGGGCCCGGCGCGGCCGATTGCCGGGACGAATCGGACGGCCCGAGGAACGTCCGCGCCGACAGCCGTTACGCTGGACCCGTGGCAGTCGTCGATATTTCCGAAGAGCTGAAGTCCCTCTCCTCGACCATGGGGTCGATCGAGGCCGTCCTGGACCTGGATGCGCTGAGGGCGGACATCGCCGCGCTCGAGGAGCAGGCGGCCGCGCCCTCCCTCTGGGACGACCCCGAGGCGGCGCAGAAGATCACCAGCAAGCTTTCGCACCTCCAGGCCGAGGTCCGCAAGACGGAGGCCCTCCGCGGCCGCATCGACGACCTCGGTGTCCTCTTCGAGCTCGCCGAGGACGAGGGCGACGCCGACGCGCTGGCCGAGGCCGAGACGGAGCTGGAGGCGGTCCGCAAGGCGCTGGACGAGATGGAGGTCCGCACCCTCCTGTCCGGCGAGTACGACGCCCGCGAGGCCCTGGTCAACATCCGCGCCGAGGCCGGTGGCGTGGACGCGGCCGACTTCGCCGAGAAGCTCCAGCGCATGTACATCCGCTGGGCCGAGCGGCACGGCTACAAGACCGAGGTCTACGAGACGTCGTACGCGGAGGAG
This sequence comes from Streptomyces sp. NPDC056347, assembly GCF_042262625.1. Lineage (NCBI taxonomy): Bacteria > Bacillati > Actinomycetota > Actinomycetes > Kitasatosporales > Streptomycetaceae > Streptomyces > Streptomyces sp. NPDC056347. Next base: position 25,797 of record NZ_JBHJQP010000112.1, read on the forward strand.
GCCGGCATCAAGTCGACCACCTTCGCCGTCCAGGTGCCGTACGCCTACGGCACGCTCTCCGTCGAGCAGGGCACCCACCGGCTCGTCCGGATCTCCCCCTTCGACAACCAGGGCCGCCGCCAGACGTCCTTCGCGGGCGTCGAGGTGCTGCCGGTGGTCGAGCAGACCGACCACATCGAGATCGACGAGTCCGAGCTGCGCGTCGACGTGTACCGCTCCTCGGGCCCCGGCGGCCAGGGCGTCAACACCACGGACTCCGCGGTCCGGCTGACCCACCTGCCGACCGGCATCGTCGTCTCCTGCCAGAACGAGCGCTCGCAGATCCAGAACAAGGCGTCCGCGATGAACGTCCTCCAGGCGAAGCTGCTCGAGCGCCGCCGCCAGGAGGAGCAGGCCAAGATGGACGCCCTCAAGGGCGACGGCGGCAACTCCTGGGGCAACCAGATGCGGTCGTACGTCCTGCACCCGTACCAGATGGTCAAGGACCTGCGTACGGAGTTCGAGATGGGCAACCCGGAAGCGGTCTTCAACGGCGAGATCGACGGCTTCCTGGAGGCCGGCATCCGCTGGCGCAAGCAGCGCGAGAAGTAGACGGCGACAGCCTTCCCGGCGGTGCCGGAGACCCCCGCGGTCTCCGGCACCGCCGTTTTTCCGTGGGGGAGTTGGTGCCGCGCCCGCGCGGGCGCGGCGGCGAGTGCGTCACAGTCGTGCTTCCGTATGGTGACCAACTGCGACCAAAGCCGCACATAGTGCACGGAACGGCCTTGACGTAGTCCTTAACCGCCGCCAGGGTGCTAGGGCAGCATGCGTATGTCTGGGACGGGTGCGAACGGGGGCGGGCGGCATGACCATGACTCTGTGTGGCGCCGCTCGGAGCGAACTCCGGAGAACCGGGGCCCGCATATGGCTGCTCCACTGACGAGATCAGCTACTGGGGGTAGCAGCACATGACGAAGAAGACGCGCGTCCGCGTCGCGCGGATCGCCGCGGGTGCGGTCATCGCCGCGGGTGCCTCGCTCACCGCCGCCGGTGTCGCCTCGGCCGTCGGCGTCGATGTCAACGTTGCCGGGCTGTCGGCCAAGGCCGAGGTCAATGGCAACGGCGAGGGCGAGCAGGGCGGCGGCGAGGGCTGCAGCCCGATCGACCCGCGCTGCAACGAGACCGGTGGTAACGAGACCGGCGGCAATGAGACCGGTGGTAACGAGACCGGCGGCAATGAGACCGGTGGTAACGAGACCGGTGGTAACGAGACCGGCGGCAATGAGACCGGTGGTAACGAGACCGGTGGTAACGAGACCGGCGGTAACGAGACCGGTGGTAACGAGACCGGCGGTAACGAGACCGGCGGCAATGAGACCGGCGGTAACGAGACCGGCGGCAATGGCAACCAGGGCGGCAACTCGTCCAACGGTGGCAATGGCAACCAGGGCGGTAACTCGTCCACTGGTGGCAACGGCAACCACGGCGGTACCTCCGGCAACGGCGGTTCCACCAGCGGCTCCGGCGGCCAGGGCGGCACCACCGGCACCGGCGGCACCACTGGCACAGGCGGCTCCACCGCCACCGGTGGCTCCACCGGCGGTTCCGTGACCGGCGGTGACGACTCCTGCACCGTCGACCTCGACGGCGCCACCTGCGCGGACAACACCACCCCCGACTCGGCCGGCAACCAGCCCGTCGAACAGGGCAAGGGCAAGGACGAGCTCGCCGAGACCGGCGCCGCCGAGACCACCTTCCTGGTGGTCGGCGCCGCGACGATGATCGCCGGAGGCATCGGCTTCCGCATCCTGCCGCGCCTGATGAACGGCCGCGCGGTCGCCTAAGGGCTGCCGCCCGCACCGGGCCCCGGCCCGGCGCACAGGCACAGAAAGGGGCCCGGGACGCCACACGGC
>NZ_JBHJQP010000113.1:0-27551 GCF_042262625.1 Streptomyces sp. NPDC056347
GTGCACGGGGGCCTGCGGCGTCGTACGGGCTCAGGCGCTGAGGCGGGCGATCGCCTCGTCGACGGTGAGCTCCTCGCGCTCACCGGTACGGCGGTCCTTCAGCTCCACGACGCCCTCGGCCGAGCGGCGGCCGGCGACGAGGATCTTCGGAACGCCGATCAGCTCGGCGTCGGTGAACTTCACGCCGGGCGAGACACCCGCGCGGTCGTCGACCAGGACCCGCAGCCCCACCGCGCTCAGCTTCTCGGAGACGTCGAGCGCCAGCTCGGTCTGGAGCGCCTTGCCCGCCGCGACGACGTGCACATCGGCCGGGGCGACCTCGCGGGGCCAGCACAGGCCCTTGTCATCGGCGGTCTGCTCGGCGAGGGCGGCAACGGCGCGGGAGACCCCGATGCCGTACGAGCCCATCGTGACGCGGACCGGCTTGCCCTGCTGGCCGAGGACGTCGAGCGAGAAGATGTCGGCGTACTTGCGGCCCAGCTGGAAGATGTGGCCGATCTCGATGGCGCGGTCCACCTGGAGGCCGGTGCCGCACTTGGGGCAGGGGTCGCCCGCCTCGACGACGACGACGTCGAGGTAGTCGGAGACCTCGAAGTCACGGCCCGCGACGACGTTCTTCGCGTGCTTGCCCTCCTGGTTGGCGCCGGTGATCCAGGCGGTGCCGGGGGCGATGCGCGGGTCGGCGATGTAGCGGACCTTCTCCAGGCCCTGCGGGCCGACGTAGCCGCGCACCAGGTCGGGGCGGCCCACGAAGTCCTCGGCGGTGACCAGCTCGACGACGGCGGGCGCCAGGTGCTCGCCGAGCTTGCCGAGGTCGACCTCGCGGTCACCCGGCACGCCCACGGCCACGATCTCGCCGTCCACCTTGACCAGCAGGTTCTTCAGGGTCGCGGAGGCCGGGACACCGAGGTGCCCGGCGAGCGTCTCGATGGTCGGGGTGTCGGGGGTGTCGAGCTCCTCGACGGGGCCGTGCGCCGAGCCGTCCACCGCCGTGGCGTTGAAGGTCACGGCCTCGGTGTTGGCGGCGTAGTCGCAGGCGGGGCAGTCGACGAAGGTGTCCTCGCCGGCCGGGGCGGGCGCGAGGAACTCCTCGGAGGCCGAGCCGCCCATGGCACCGGAGACCGCGGAGACGATGCGGTGGTCGAGGCCGAGCCGCTCGAAGATCCGGATGTAGGCGCCGCGGTGCAGCTGGTACGCCTCGGCCAGGCCCTCGTCGGTGGTGTCGAAGGAGTACGAGTCCTTCATCTGGAACTCGCGGCCGCGCAGCACACCGGCGCGGGGGCGGGCCTCGTCGCGGTACTTGGTCTGGATCTGGTAGAGGATCACGGGCAGGTCCTTGTAGGACGAGCACATGTCCTTGACGACCTGGGTGAAGATCTCTTCGTGGGTGGGGCCGAGGAGGTAGTCGGAGCCCTTGCGGTCCTGGAGCCGGAAGAGCAGGTCGCCGTACTCCTCGTAGCGGCCGCTCGCCTCGTACGGCTCCTTGGGCAGCAGGGCGGGAAGCAGCACCTCCTGGCCGCCGATGGCGTCCATCTCCTCGCGGACGACGCGGGTGATGTTCTCCAGGACCTTCTTGCCGAGCGGCAGCCAGGTCCAGATTCCGGCCGCGGTGCGACGTACGTATCCGGCCCGGACGAGCAGCTTGTGGTTGAGCGTCTCGGCGTCGGCCGGGTCGTCGCGCAGTGTCTTGATCATCAATCGGGACATGCGCTGGACCTGGGCCATGGTGAACTCCTGCTCGGAAAGGGTGATGTGCAGGAGGTTAGCCGGGCGGTGCGGGTGGGCGGAAATCCATATCACCCGGACCGCGGGAACGGCGGCGCAGCGGGAGCGGGGCTCCCATCACCGCGTACGGCTGCGGGGCGCTGGGAAAGAGGACCTGCCGGGCCAGGTCCTGGTAGCCGAGGCTGCGGTACAGGCCGCGTGCCGGGCTGTCGGTGTCGATGGCGGAGAGGATCGACCGGGGGTGGCCGACGGCGTCGGTGAGGGTGGTGATCAGCGCGCGCCCGATGCCGAGGTTCTGGAAGTCCGGCAGGACGTGGAGTTCGGTGACGACGAAGGCGTCGTCGAGCCAGTGGGCGCGGCCGGTGTCGCGGAGGTAGGGCTCGACGACGGTCGACCACCACTGGCCGCGCTCGTTGGGCATGCCGTAGACGAAGCCGACGAGCCGCGCGTCCGCGGTGGTGGCGCCGAGGGCACGGGCCTCGGGGTGGTCGAGGTGTCTGAGGACGATGTGGCGGCGCACCTCGACCTCCTCGGAGCCGAGGCCGAAGGCGACGGCCTGCACGGCGAGTGCCTCGTCCACGCGTGCGGCGAGGTCGACGGGCCCGATCCGGACGCCTGCGGTGCGGGGGCCGCCTTCGGAAGCTGCTGCCATGTGCCGACCCTACTGGCCGTGGCGGGGTACGGGGTACGGGGTACGGGTGCGGGCTGTACGAGGGGGCGGACGCGAGGGGTCGGACGCGAGGCTCAGAACAGCACGCTCATGAACGCGCCGGTCTCCCGGAAGCCGACCCGGGCGTAGGCCCGGCGCGCGGGGGTGTTGTAGTCGTTCACGTAGAGGCTGACGACGGGGGCGACATCGGCCAGGGCGTAGCGCAGCACCGCCGCCATGCCCGTCTCGGAGAGTCCGCGGCCGCGGTGTTCGGGGGCGACCCAGACGCCCTGGATCTGACAGGCCTGCGGGGTCGCGGCGCCGATCTCCGCCTTGAAGACGACCTTGCCGTCCTCGATCCGGGCGAAGGAGCGGCCCGCGCCGATGAGTTCGGCGACCCGGGCCTGGTAGAGGAGTCCGCCGTCGCCCGCGAGCGGGGAGATGCCGACCTCCTCGGTGAACATGGCCACGCAGGCCGGCATCAGCAGGTCCATCTCGTCCTTGCGGATGCGGCGGACGTGCGGGTCGGGGGTGATGTCGGCGGACGGGCTCTCGGTGACCATCAGCGGCTGGTTCGCGCGGACCTCGCGGGCGGGGCCCCAGCCCGGTTCGAGCAGCCGCCAGAGCTGGGCGGTGGGCTCGGCGGGGCCGACGATGGAGGAGCAGCGGCGGCCGGTCCGGCGGGCCCGGTCGGCGAAGGCGCGGACGGCCTCGGGGGTGGCGCAGATCGGGACGAGGTTGGCGCCCGAGTAGCAGAGCGAGCGGAGCCGCCCCTCGGCGTACCAGCCCCACATCTCGCCACCCAGGCGCCAGGGGTCGAGCCCCGCGATCCGGACCCGGGACGTGACGAAGGCGTTGGCGACGGGCTCGCTCTCCAGGACGGCGAGAGCGGCACCGAGGTCGCCGGGTTCGAGGACCCGGGTGGTGGTCTGCGTCAACACGAGGGGGCCTCACCATACGGTCTGCTGATTTCCGCACTTTAACCGAAGCGGCCCAGTCGTGCCGCCGGGGGCCGGTTGCCGCCCGGGTCCGCTCATGGCCGCGCCCCGCCGTCGGGTGTCCGTTCGGCGGGGCGCGGGTGCCTGTGGGCGGCGGGTCAGCTGACGGAGACCTCGGGCTCGCCCGAGGCGATGCCGTCCTTCTCCATCTGCTCGGCGATCTTCATGGCTTCTTCGATGAGCGTCTCGACGATCTTCGACTCGGGCACCGTCTTGATGACCTCGCCCTTCACGAAGATCTGTCCCTTGCCGTTGCCGGAGGCCACGCCCAGGTCCGCCTCGCGGGCCTCGCCGGGGCCGTTGACGACGCAGCCCATGACGGCGACCCGCAGCGGGACCTCCATGCCCTCCAGGCCCGCAGACACCTGGTCGGCCAGCTTGTACACGTCGACCTGGGCCCGGCCGCACGACGGGCAGGACACGATCTCCAGGCGGCGCTGACGCAGGTTCAGCGACTCCAGGATCTGGATGCCGACCTTGACCTCCTCGGCGGGCGGCGCCGAGAGCGACACCCGGATCGTGTCCCCGATGCCCTCCGACAGCAGCGCGCCGAAGGCAACGGCCGACTTGATCGTGCCCTGGAAGGCCGGTCCGGCCTCCGTCACACCGAGGTGCAGGGGGTAGTCGCAGCGCTCGGCGAGCTGCCGGTAGGCGTTGACCATCACGACCGGGTCGTTGTGCTTCACGGAGATCTTGATGTCGCGGAAGCCGTGCTCCTCGAAGAGCGAGGCCTCCCAGAGCGCCGATTCGACCAGGGCCTCGGGGGTCGCCTTGCCGTACTTGGCGAGCAGTCGCGCGTCCAGCGAGCCCGCGTTCACGCCGATGCGGATCGGGGTGCCCGCGTCGTTGGCGGCCCGCGCGATCTCCTTGACCTTGTCGTCGAACTGCTTGATGTTGCCGGGGTTCACGCGCACCGCCGCGCAGCCCGCGTCGATCGCGGCGAAGACGTACTTCGGCTGGAAGTGGATGTCCGCGATCACCGGGATCTGCGACTTCCTGGCGATCGTCGCCAGCGCGTCCGCGTCGTCCTGCGTCGGGCACGCCACGCGGACGATCTGGCAGCCGGACGCGGTCAGCTCGGCGATCTGCTGGAGCGTCGCGCCGATGTCCGAGGTGCGCGTGGTGGTCATCGACTGGACCGAAACCGGCGCGTCCCCGCCCACGGCGACCGACCCGACCTGGATCTTGCGGCTGACCCGCCGGTCGGCGAGCTTGGTCGGAACGGAAGGAATTCCGAGAGAAATCGCAGTCATGCGCTGAGCATCCCCAAGGTGTGGATCAAGGTCCCGAGATCGGCGGGCTTTGAGCTTCGAGGTTACGGCACCGGCGGAGTACGGGCGCACACCGCGCACGGGAGCGCCGCGCAACGGTGACGGCCCGGACACGGTGTGCGTGCCGGGCCGTCACCCGCGGTGTACGGAGCGGTGCGTTCAGGTGCGTTCGGGCGTGCCCGGAGGGCGGCGGGGTCAGGAGATCTTGACCGGATTCACGATGTCGGCGACCAGCACCAGCAGGGTGAAGCAGATGAAGACACCGGCGACGACATAGGCGACCGGCATCAGCTTGGCCACGTCGAACGGGCCCGGGTCGGGGCGCTTGAACACCCGGGCGACATTGCGCCGCAGGGCTTCCCAGAGCGCTCCGGCGATGTGCCCGCCGTCGAGCGGCAGCAGCGGCAGCATGTTGAAGAGGAAGAGCGAGAGGTTGAATCCGGCCAGCAGGAACAGCATCATCGCGATCTGGTTCTGTGCCGGTACGTCCAGTGTCATCACCTCGCCGCCGATCCTGGCCGCGCCGACGACGCCCACCGGGGAGTCCGCAGCGCGCTCGCCGTCGCCGAAGGCGGCGTCCCAGAGGCCGGGGATCTTGGACGGGAGGGCGATGATCGACTCGACGCCGTTCTCGACCATGTCTCCCATGCGGACGACCGAGTCACCGAAGGAGAGCGGGACGATCTCGGTCTGGGCGGCGAAGCCGAGGTAGCCGGCCTTCACGAACTCGCCGGGGATCACCTCGCCCTTGGAGTCCTTCTTGGCCACCGAGTTCTTCGCCAGCACGGCGTGGAGGGTCTTCTCCTGGCCGTCGCGCAGGACGGTGAGGGTGGCGGGGCCGATGGTGTCGCGGATCTTGGCGGAGAGGGCGTCCCAGTCGTCGACCTTCTGGCCGTCGAAGGCGACGATCCGGTCGCCCTTGAGGAGCCCGGCCGCCTGGGCGGGCGAGACCGGGTCGGACTTCCCGCACTTGTCGCGGTTCTCGCTCTGGTCGATCACGCACTTCTGGACACCGGCCACCTCGGTGGTCTGGGTCTGGAAGCCGAAGGTCATCGCCACGCCGAGGAAGATCGCGACGGCGAGGACCAGGTTCATGAACGGTCCGGCGAACATGACGATGACGCGCTTCCACGGCTTGCGCGTGTAGAAGAGGCGCTTCTCGTCGCCGGGTTCGAGCTCCTCGAAGGCGGCGGACCTGGCGTCCTCGATCATGCCGCGCCACGGAGAGGTGGACCGCGCCTCCAGGCGGCCGTCCGCCCCCGGCGGGAACATGCCGATCATGCGGATGTAGCCGCCCGCCGGGATGGCCTTGATGCCGTATTCGGTGTCGCCCTTCTTCCGGGACCAGATCGTGGGTCCGAAGCCGACCATGTACTGGGGAACGCGAATGCCGAAGAGCTTCGCGGTCGACAGGTGGCCGAGTTCATGCCAGGCGATCGAGAAGAGCAGGCCGAGGACGAACACGGCGATGCCGAGAATCGTCAGCAGGACCGTCGTCAGACTCATGCGCGCGCCTCCGCTGTCGCTTTCGCCGAGAGTTCACGGGCCCGGGCCCGTGCCCAGGTCTCCGCTTCCAGGACGTCTGCGACCGTGAGCGAAGTTCCCGGGACGGGGGTGCCGTGTTCGGCGACCACCGCGGTGACCGTATCCATGATTCCGTTGAACGGCAGCTGTCCGGCGAGGAACGCGTCGACGCACTCCTCGTTGGCGGCGTTGAAGACGGCCGGCGCGGTGGCCCCGAGCGTGCCGACGTGCCTGGCCAGACCGACCGAGGGGAAGGCCTCGTCGTCGAGCGGGAAGAACTCCCAGGTGGACGCCGTGGACCAGTCGAAGGCGGGGGCGGCGTCCGGGATCCGGCCGGGCCAGCCGATGCCGATGGCGATCGGGCCCCGCATGTCCGGCGGGGTGGCCTGGGCGAGGGTGGAGCCGTCGGTGAACTCGACCATGGAGTGGACGTACGACTGGGGGTGGACCACGACCTCGATCCGGTCGAAGGGGATGTCGTAGAGGAGATGCGCCTCGATGACCTCCAGCCCCTTGTTGACCAGGGTCGCGGAGTTGATCGTGATGACCGGTCCCATGGCCCAGGTCGGGTGGGCGAGGGCCTGTTCGCGGGTGACGTCGGCCAGTTCGTCGCGGGTGCGGCCGCGGAAGGGGCCGCCGGAGGCGGTGACCACGAGCTTGCGTACGTCGGCGCGGGTGCCCGCGCCCAGGGCCTGGAAGAGCGCGGCGTGCTCGGAGTCGACCGGGATGATCTGACCCGGCTTCGCCAGCGCCTTGACCAGGGGGCCGCCGACGATCAGCGACTCCTTGTTGGCCAGGGCGAGGGTGCGGCCCGCTCCGAGCGCGGCGAGGGTCGGGGCGAGTCCGATGGAGCCGGTGATGCCGTTGAGGACGGTGTGGCAGTCGCTCGCGGCCAGTTCCGCCGCGGCGTCGGGTCCGGCGAGGATCTCGGGGAGCGGCTCGCCCGTCCCGTACTGCTCGCTCAGCGCCTCGCGCAGGGCCGGTACGGCGTCCGCCGCGGCGACGGCCACGGTACGCACCCTCAGCCGCCGCGCCTGCTCGGCGAGAAGGGCGACCCGTCCGCCCGCGGCGGAGAGCCCGGTGACGCGGAAGCGGTCGGGGTTGCGCAGCACCAGGTCGACGGCCTGGGTGCCGATGGAACCGGTGGAGCCGAGGATGACGAGATCGCGTCGGCCTTCCGTCGCGTCGAAGACGAGATGCGGATCGGCGAGGGGGGCAGGACTGTCGCTCATGCCCCCCATTGTTGCCGCTTCACCTGTGGCCGCGGACAGGGCGTCCCGCGAGACGGCCCGAAAGACCCTTGACCACGGCCGCGACCGGGGTCCGCCGCGGTGTCGTGCCGTGCGTGGCCCGGGGTGCGCGCGGTCCGTGGACGGGGCTGCTCCGGACGGTTCCTGCGGGCGGGGACGGCTTCCCCGGAACAGCGGGACGGCCTGAACCCCCGCACAGTGGGTTCAGGCCGTCTCGTTGTCACCTGCTGTCGTGCTGTCCAGGCGGAGACACAGGTGACGGGGCGGGCCGGTCGGGCCGGTCCGGTTCCGGGCTACAGGGCGAGGCCGGTGAGGACCAGCACGCGCTCGTAGGTGTAGTCGTCCATGGCGTAGCGGACGCCCTCGCGGCCGACGCCGGACTGCTTGGCGCCGCCGTACGGCATCTGGTCCGCGCGGTAGGAGGGGACGTCACCGATGATCACGCCGCCGACCTCCAGGGCCCGGTGGGCGCGGAAGGCGGTCTGCAGGTCATGGGTGAACACACCGGCCTGGAGGCCGTACTTGGAGGAGTTGACGGCCTCGAAGGCCTCGGCCTCGCCGTTCACCTTCTGCACGGACAGCACCGGTCCGAAGACCTCCTCGCAGGAGAGGGTGACGCCGTCCGGGAGCTCGGTGAGCACGGTCGGCGCGTAGGTGGCGCCGTCCCGCTTGCCACCGGCGAGCAGCTGGGCCCCGGCCTCGACGGCCTCGTCCACCCAGGACTCGACGCGCTTGGCGGCGTCCTCGCTGACCAGCGGGCCGACCTCGGTGGCCGGGTCCGAGGGGTCGCCGGTGACCTGGGCCTCGACCGCCGCGACGATCTTCGGGAGCAGCCGGTCGTAGACCGTGGCGTCCGCGATGACGCGCTGCACGGAGATGCAGGACTGGCCGCCCTGGTAGTTGGAGAAGGTCGCGATACGGGTCGCGGCCCAGTCCAGATCCTCCTCGGAGGCGTAGTCGCCGAGGACGACCGCGGCGGCGTTGCCGCCCAGCTCCAGCGTGCAGTGCTTGCGCGGCACCGACTCCATGATCGAGTAACCGACCGGGCCGGAGCCGGTGAAGGAGATGACGGGCAGGCGCTCGTCCTGGACCAGGGCGGGCATCCGGTCGTTGGGGACCGTGAGCACGGACCAGGAACCGGCCGGCAGGTCGGTCTCGGCCAGCAGCTCGCCCAGGATCAGCGACGAGATCGGGGTGGCCGGAGCCGGCTTCAGGATGATCGGGGCGCCGACGGCGATGGCCGGGGCGACCTTGTGGGCGCTCAGGTTCAGCGGGAAGTTGAACGGCGCGATGCCGAGGACCGTGCCGCGCGGGAAGCGCCGGGTCAGGCCGAGGCGGCCGGTGCCGCCGGCGTCGGTGTCCAGGCGCTGGGCGTCACCGCCGTTGAAGCGGCGGGCCTCCTCCGCGGCGAACCGGAAGACGGAGACGGCGCGGCCGACCTCGCCACGGGCCCACTTGATGGGCTTGCCGTTCTCGGCGGAGATCAGCTGGGCGAGCTCCTCGGTGCGCTCCACCATGCGCCGTACGACGTGGTCGAGTGCGGCGGCCCGGACGTGCGCCGGGGTGGCGGCGAACTCCTCGCGCACGGCGTGCGCGGCCGCGACGGCCTCCTCGATCTGGGCGTCGGTCGGCACGCTGACGGTGCCGACGTGACGGCCGTCCCAGGGGTTGGTGACGTCGAAGCTGTCCTCGCCGGTGGCCTGGCGGCCGGCCAGCCAGAAGGCGTGGGTGGAAGTCATGGAGTTTCCGGCCCTTCGGAGCGGTGGGGGTGTCTTGCCCCCACCGTAGGGCCGCGGGGCCGTTTCGGCGTTTGTCCGGGGTGGAGCAGTGCGCGCCGCGGACGCTCCGGATTGTCGGTCGCGACCCCCTCGGCCGGCGTCTACGGCGCGGGAGCGCTGGTCGCCTTCAGCGCCAGCCACAGCTCCATGCGGACGTCCGCGTCGTCCAGCGAGCGGCCCAGGATCTCCTCCACCCGGCGCATCCGGTAGCGCAAGGTGTGGCGGTGTACGCCTAGGTCGGCCGCGGCGGCGTCCCACTGGCCGTGGTGGGCGAGCCAGGCGCGCAGCGAGGCCACGAGGTCGCCGCGGCCCTTGGCGTCGTGCTCGCGCAGGGAGCGGAGCATGCCGTCGGCGAAGGCACGCACCGCGTCGTCGGCGAGCAGCGGCAGCACCGAGCCGGCCGCCAGCTCCTCGTGCTCGACCAGCGCCCTGCCCCGGCGGCGGGCCACCGAGAGAGCCTGCTCGGCCTGCTTGTACGCGGCGGACACGGCGATCGGACCGGCCGGGGCGGAGAGGCCCACGACGACGACAGCCTCGTCCGGTTTGGCCCCTTCGCCGGTGTTCCGGGCCTCCTGGGCCTCGGCGTACGCGGCGCAGGCGGTGACCGCCGCTCCGCCGTCCGCGGCGAGGACGACGAGCCGGTTGCCCTCGGGTACGGAGAGCACGGTCTCGCCGGCGCGCAGGGCCGCCGCCTCCATCGCCTCGCCGAGCGCCGCGGGGCCGGCGGGTTCGGCGGCCTCCGCGATGAGCAGCCGGAACGGGGCGTCGAGCAGCCCGCCGTAGAGGTCTCCGGCGACGGCTCGGGCGTGGTCGGGCTGGCCGGCCAGCAGCATCCGCAGCACCGCCGCGCCGAGGCGCTGTTCGGCGCCCTGGAGGGAGCGGGAGCGTGCGGTGGTCAGGGTCAGCAGGGCGACGGCGGAGTGGACGGCGTACCGCCCGGCGGTGCCCAGGGCCGCGTCCGTGCCGACGGCCAGCGCGCCGCGGACCTGGCGGCCGGTGCCCAGGGACTGGAGCTCGACCCGGTCCTCGGCGCTGCCGACGACCATGCTGGCGGGGGCGGCACGGTCCCGGAGCCGTTCCACGTCGGGAGTGAGCCGGGCGGCGCGGCGGGCGGCCCACTCGGGGGCGGAGGCGACGACCTGGCCCGCCGCGTCGTACAGCGCGGCCCAGCCGTCGAGGTGGGCGGCGAGCCGGGCGAGCAGTTCGCCGGGGCCCTCACCGGAGAGCGCCGCCCGGGTCAGCTCCCGCTGGACCTCGAAGCCGGCCGTCACGGCCCGGTACTGGTCCTCGGCGATGGCTGAGGACACCGCCTTGGCGATCGCGATGAACGGGGTGCGGCGCGGCACTTCGAGGAGGGGCAGCCCGGCCTCCTCGGCCGCGTCGATCAGCGCCCGCGGCACCTCGTCGTAGTTGACACCGACGGCGAAGCCCAGGCCGGTGACCCCGGCGCCGGCCAGCCGTCGCACGTACCGCCGCATCGCCTCGGGGTTCTCGGCGTCCAGGTTGGTGGCGGTGACGAGCAGGAACTCGCCACCTTCCATGTACGGCACGGGGTCGGTCAGCTCGCTGGCGTGCGCCCAGCGCACGGGCGCGTCGAGCCGGTCCGCGCCGGCGCGCACGGTCAGTTTGAGCGCCGGGCGCTGGACGAGCGAGGCGAGAGTGAGGGGCATGGGGACCGCGGGACCTCAAGGTGTCGGTTTTCGCCGTCCCGTACGAACGGCCACTCCCAATTCTGCCAGGCTGGCCTGGTTCGGCAGGACCGGCGGCGGGAGGGCGCGTTCAGCCGTTCAGATCCACCAGGAGCGGGGGCGCGTGCTCGCCGTCGACGGTCGTCAGGGAGAGCACCGCGTGCCCGGCCGGCACCTGGTGGGCCAGTTCGGAGGCCGACCAGCGCTCCCGCTCGACCTTGCGGACGGTCACCGCGTCGGTGGTGACCGCCTTGCCGGTGACGAGCTTGCGCAGGGCGTGCACGGCGCGGGTGAGGGGCTGGTCGGCGAAGACCGTGTGCTTGGCGACCTCGGTGGTCTCCACCCACTCGGTGCCCCAGGCCTGCGCGAAGAGCCGGCCGTCCCAGGTGGTGACGCCGGAGAAGGTCATGTGGCAGCCGACCGAGCCGAGCAGCGTCGTGTGCAGGGCCTCGGGGACGTCGTCCAGTCCGCGCAGGGTGAGCAGCACTCCGGCGTTGCGGCTGCGCAGCCGCTGCACGGCCCGCACGGACTCGGTGGTGATGGTGTGGGTGGCGTCGTCCAGGGCGAGGAAGGCGAACAGGGAGTGGTCCGCGCGGGCCGTCGCCCCGGCCGTGAACTGGGCGAGCACCAGCCGGGTCAGCAGCCGGGCGGCCTCGGGGTGGGCGCGTTCCGGGAGGTCGATGCGGACCCGCAGCGGGTGTTCGAGAGTGCGCGCCGAGAAGGGGCGGGCGGCGGCCCCGGGGTCGAAGAACCCGGCGAAGGCGGGCCGGTCCAGGGCCGCGAGCCGGTCGGCCAGCCGGACGCCCGGGTCGCCGGGGGTGCCGGTCTGCCGGGCCCGGCCGTCGAGTTCGCGGACGTACGAGCGGTGCGTGTCGGCGTCGAGCCGGGCCCGGAGCTCCGCGAGGGCGCCTGGCGAGCCGTCGAGGAGTTCGCGCAGCACCGGGACGGCGGGGAAGCGGCCGTGGGCCGCCCGGTACGGGCCGAGGAGCTGGGCCAGCGCCGTGGTGGCGCGCCGCGCGTCGACGTCGGCCAGGTCCCCGGCGAGCGCCTCGGCAAGGAGGGCGGCTGCCTCGTCGGCGTCGTCGGTCCCGCTGTACAGGTCCAGGTCGTGGGCGCAGGAGGGGTCGCCGGGCCTGATCACCACGTCGTAGCCCTCGTCGGGCCCGAGCGGCGTACCGGCCGCGCAGACGGCGATGACGACGGCCTTCCCGGTGAGGGCCTGGAGGGCGAGCGACTCCACGACGGGCCGCACCACGTGCCGGGTCTTGCCCGCGCCGAAGGGACCGACGGCCAGCAGGGAAGCGCCCAGCACCGCCGGGTCGACGGCGGCGCCCGCGCCCCGCCGGGCGGCCGGGCTGCGGTCGCGGTCCGGGTAGCGGCCGAGCCGGACCTGCGAGGTGAGCAGGTCGTGGGTGGCGGAGCGGACCGGCAGGTCCCGGGCGCCCGAGGGGTGCGGGCAGGCCCCCGCGCCCTGGCCGAGCACGGAGTCGACGAACGGACGCAGCCGCGCGGAGTCGGCCTCCACGGTGCTCCAGGCGCGCCGGATGCGTACGCAGTCGACGTCGTTCATGCGGCCGGTGCGCTGCTCGGCGACCAGCCGGTCGGCGGCGCCCTGCTGGCCCGCGGCGCGCAGCCGGGGCCAGTCGGCCGGGTCCACCGCCGGGGCCGTCGGCTGTTCCGGGCCGCTCGCGCGGCCGCCGCGCAGCTCGCGGACGATGCCGAGCCAGTTCCCGGCCCGCCCGATCAGCAGCAGGATCACGGCGGCGCCCACCAGGTGGTACACGGTCGTGAAGGCCTCCACCCGGTCCGCGACCTCCTGGGCGGTGCCGCTGTACAGCCAGGAGTAGGGGGTCAGCCCCAGGGCCAGGTCGTCGAAGGGCAGCAGCCCGTCGGCGTTCACGAAGCACCAGACCAGGACGGCCGCGACCAGCCCGGTGCGCACCGCGCGGCCGGGCAGGGGGTGGTCGACGGCGTAGCGGTGGAGGACCCCGCGCCAGTTGCCGAGCCTGCCGAAGCCCCAGATCACCAGGACGGCGACCAGACTGTTGTAGGCGGAGAGCGCGGTCACGGCGGCCATGGGGCGCCGGAGCCCCCACCAGTCGGAGGGGGTGACCAGTTCCAGCAGGACGCGGCTGTGCGGCACGTAGCCGTTGCGCCACAGCGACCAGACGAGCAGGGCGGCGAGCAGCGCCACCACCGCGCCGCCGATCAGTGCCCGGTCGGGCACCCGGTCCGGGTCGGCCTCGGGGCCGGGTACGTGGCCGAAGCGCCACAGGCCGGGCTCGGCCGCCGCGCGCCGGGTCCGCAGCCAGCTCTCGACCGGGGGCCGGGCCGCGGGGGCGTGACCGGGCCTGGGCGGCGCTTCGGGCGGCGGCGGGGTGGCCGGGCGCGGCACCGGATGACCCGAGCGGGTGGAGCGTGAGTCGTTCGTGCCCTCGGTGTCCATGTGCTGTCCCTCGTCCCCTGACCAGCGCCGACCGTATTCCCGGGCGCGGACGCCCGAAGCCCTCAATCTAGTGCCCCGCACCGCCCGTTGACGCGGCCCGCAGGGATGTCCGGGCCGGTGGCCGGGGTCTTCCCCGGCGCCTCGCGCCGCCCCGCCATGTCCACCACGGACAACGGCGCCCGGCCACCACTCCCGAACGGAACATGCCGGACCCCGGGCCCCGCCCCTAGCCTGCAGGAAAAGCGTCCGAAACATCCCCCCAGGAGCCCCACATGACCGAAATCCCGCAGGAGCGACGCGTCGTCACGGCCATCCCCGGCCCGAAGTCGGTGGAGCTTCAGGCCCGCCGGCTGAACACGGTGGCCGCAGGAGTGGGCTCCACCCTGCCGGTGTTCGCCGCCCGCGCCGGTGGCGGGATCATCGAGGACGTGGACGGCAACCGCCTGATCGACCTCGGCTCCGGTATCGCCGTGACCTCGGTCGGCGCCTCCGCCGAGGCCGTGGTGCGCCGCGCCTCCGCGCAGCTCGCCGACTTCACCCACACCTGCTTCATGGTCACGCCGTACGAGGGCTACGTCGAGGTCTGCGAGCAGCTCGCCGAGCTGACCCCGGGCGACCACCCGAAGAAGTCGGCGCTGTTCAACTCGGGCGCCGAGGCCGTCGAGAACGCGGTGAAGATCGCCCGCGTCCACACCAAGCGCACCGCGGTCGTCGTCTTCGACCACGGCTACCACGGCCGCACCAACCTCACCATGGCGCTGACCGCCAAGAACATGCCGTACAAGCAGGGCTTCGGCCCGTTCGCGCCCGAGGTCTACCGGGTTCCGGTGGCGTACGGCTACCGCTGGCCGACCGGTGCCGAGAACGCCGGTGCCGAGGCGTCCGCCCAGGCCATCGACCAGATCAACAAGCAGATCGGCGCCGAGAACGTCGCCGCGATCATCATCGAGCCGGTGCTCGGCGAGGGCGGCTTCATCGAGCCGGCCAAGGGCTTCCTCCCGGCGATCGCCCAGTTCGCCAAGGACAACGGCATCGTCTTCGTCGCCGACGAGATCCAGTCCGGCTTCTGCCGCACCGGCCAGTGGTTCGCCTGCGAGGACGAGGGCATCGTCCCGGACCTGATCACCACCGCCAAGGGCATCGCGGGCGGTCTGCCGCTCTCCGCCGTGACCGGCCGCGCCGAGATCATGGACTCCGCCCAGTCCGGCGGCCTCGGCGGCACGTACGGCGGCAACCCGGTCGCCTGCGCCGGTGCCCTCGGCGCCATCGAGACCATGCGCGAGCTGGACCTGAACGGCAAGGCCAAGCGCATCGAGGAGATCATGAAGGGCCGCCTCGCCGAGATGCAGGCGAAGCTGCCCAACGGCGACGTGATCGGCGACATCCGCGGCCGTGGCGCGATGATCGCGATCGAGCTGGTGAAGTCCGGCTCGAAGGACCCGAACCCGGAGGCCGCCGCGAAGCTCGCCAAGGCCTGCCAGGCGGAGGGCGTGCTGGTCCTGACCTGCGGTACGTACGGCAACGTCCTGCGCTTCCTGCCGCCGCTGGTGATCGGCGAGGACCTGCTGAACGAGGCGCTCGACGTCATCGAGCAGGCATTCGCCACGATCTGATCCGTGCGAGCTCCGACGGTCCGGGATCCCGCCTTCGCGGGGTCCCGGCGGGGCCCGCGTGAGGGCCTGTGAAGAAGGTGTGCGGGGCCGATGGCGGGATCCGCTTCCCGCTGTCGGTCCCCCTTCCGCTGCCGTACGGTTTCTGCAGATGAGAGAGACACCCCGCCCGCAGGGGACTACGGGCGATGCCGGGTCGGAGCCTCCCCGGCGCCGGTCCGGCCGTGCCATCGCGCACGCCGCTGGAACCTCTGGTTCCGGAACTCCTCACCGATCGGATGGCCGCTCGCCCCAGACCCCCCGGGGCGTGCGGCAAACCGATCCGACCGGCCGCCCCGGAACCATCCCCCCGGTTCCCGGGCGGCCGGCTCTTCTTCGTTCCCCGGTGCTGTGGGCGCTCCTGGCTCCGGCGCTCTTCGCGCTGATCACCTGGCAGGTCGCGGCCGACGGCCCGCTGCGCGGGCTGGACGAGCGGACCGGCCGGGCCGTCGTGGGGCACGGCCCCGCCCGGCTGACCGAGCTCCTCGCCGATCTCGGCAACACGCAGGTCGCCCTTCCGGTGCTCGCCTGCTCGATCGTTCTCGCCCTGGTGCGCGGCGCGCGGCGCCGGGCACTGTACGCGGCGCTCGCGATGGCCACCGTGCCGCTGCTCGTCGTACCGCTGAAGGCGTGGATCGCCCGCCCGGGACCGCTGACCGAAGCCATTGGCCACTACCCGTCCGGGCACGCGGCGACGGCCCTGGTGGCCTACGGGGCGGCGGCGCTGCTGCTGGCGCGCCCGGGGCGGCGGTGGTCGTGGATGATGCCCGTCGCCGCTGCCTTCCTGGCCACGGCGACGGGCATCGGTCTGGTGCTGCGCGGCTACCACTGGCCGCTGGACGTGCTGGGCAGCTGGCTCCTGTTCGGAGCGGTGCTGCTGCCGCTGCGCCCGGGTGCGCTACGGGGCGGTCAGCGCCCGAAGTAGGCGTCGAAGTTCTTCGAGAACTCCCCGTTGTTGAACCGGTCCCAGTTGATCGACCACGTCATCAGTCCGCGCAGGGCGGGCCAGGTGCCGTGGGTGGTGTAGGAACCGCAGTCGGTCTTCCTGGTCAGGCAGTTCAGCGCCTTGGTGACCTCGGCGGGCGAGGTGTGGCCGTTGCCCGCCTGGGTGGAGGCCGGCAGGCCGATGGCGACCTGCTCGGGGCGCAGCGGCGGGAAGACCTTCGTCTGGTCGCCCGCCACCGGGAAGCCGGTGAGCAGCATGTCGGTCATGGCGATGTGGAAGTCGGCGCCGCCCATCGAGTGGTACTGGTTGTCCAGCCCCATGATGGAGCCCGAGTTGTAGTCCTGGACGTGCAGCAGGGTCAGGTCGTCGCGCAGCGCGTGGATGACCGGGAGGTAGGCACCGGCCCGCGGGTCCTGGCCGCCCCAGGGCCCGGAGCCGTAGTACTGGTAGCCGAGCTGGACGAAGAAGGTCTCCGGGGCCATGGTCAGGACGAACTTCTCGCCGTACTTGGCCTTGAGGGTCTTCACCGCGGAGATCAGGTTGACGACGACCGGGGTGGTCGGGTTCCGGAAGTCGGTGTCCCCGGTGTTCAGCGAGAGCGAGTGGCCCTCGAAGTCGATGTCGAGGCCGTCCAGACCGTACTCGTCGATGATCTTGCTGACCGAGGAGACGAAGGTGTCGCGGGCGGCTGTGGTGGTGAGCTGCACCTGGCCGTTCTGGCCGCCGATGGAGATGAGCACCTTCTTGCCCGCGGCCTGCTTGGCCTTGACGGCGGCCTTGAACTCGGCCTCCGACTCGACGTTCGGGCATTCGGTGACCGGGCAGAGCGAGAAGCGGATGTCGCCGGAGGTGACCGAGGTCGGCTCGCCGAAGGCCAGGTCGATGACGTCCCAGGAGTCGGGTACGTCCGCCATCCGGGTGTAGCCGGAGCCGTTGGCGAAGCTGGCGTGCAGATAGCCGACGAGGGCGTGGGCGGGCAGCTGGCCGCCGCCCCCGCCGCCTCCGCCCGCCGTGGTGGTGGCCTGGACGGCGGCGGACTTGGCGGACTCGCCCGCCGCGTTGACCGCGGTGACCTGGAAGCTGTACGCGGTCGACGCGGTGAGTCCGGTCACGGTGGCGGAGGTGCCGGTGACGCCGAGGACCTTGGTGCCGCCCCGGTAGACGTTGTATCCGGTGGCGCCCGCCGAGCCGGTCCAGGAGAGGTCGACGGAGGAGGCGGTGGCGGTGCCCGCCCTGAGGCCGGCGGGGGTGGCCGGGAGTTCGACGGGGGTACCGCCGGGGCCGATCAGGGAGAGGTCGTCGGCGTAGTAGGCGGGGGTGCCGAACCAGCCGTGGGTGTAGACGGTGACCTGCTTGGTGGCGGGGCCGGTCTTGAACGTGGTGGTCAGCTGCTTCCAGCCGGAGGACGACTGGGTCCAGGTGGAGACGTCGGTGGTACCGGTGGACTCGGCCCCGAGATAGACGTACGAGCCCTGCACCCAGGCGCTCAGCGTGTACGTGGAGTCCGGCTGGACGTTCACCACCTGGGAGCACTTGGCGTTGTCGGCGCCGGCCGGGGTGGCCTTCAGCGCCGAGGTTCCGCCGTGCGCCGGGGTGGCGACGGTGGTCCCGCTGCCGCCGGTACAGCTCCAGCCGTCCAGTCCGGACTCGAAGCCGCCGTTGCGGGCCAGTTCGGCGTCGGCCGCGGCGGCGGACGGGGCGAGGGCGGTCAGTCCAGCGGCGGCGAGCAGCGCGGCCGAGAAGGCGGCCACGAAACCGGTCAATCGGGCGGGGGGTCCCGTACGTTCCACAACTGCCTCCGTGCTTGGGGGAATCGAGTGCGGCGGCCACAAGATGGTCCAGACCAATCAGGTTGTCAAGACCTCTGACAGAACGGAGCCGCCCACCGGGCCGGCCCCGCACCGCTCTCCCCGGCCGCCGCACCCGGCCTCGTCGCCCCGGCTCGGACACCGGCCGCAGAGCGGCGGAGCATCCGCGCGACCGCGGCGGGCGAGGGGTTGGGGAGTTGCGGCACGGCTGTTCGCGGCCGGCAGCGCCGTCCCACACCTTCAGAGCGCCGGGCCCCCGCCCGCCGGCCCCGCGACGGTTCCCAGCAGCCGGTGGGGCCGCGTTCCGGCAGCCCCGTTCGCCCGTGACACAGGCGCGTAGAGCAGGCCGCGCGTGCCGTCCTCGCTCACGAACACGTGCGCGGTGCCCATGCCGGGGTACGGAGCCGCCCGCAGCCGGCCGGCGGTGGCCCCGGCCCATCGCGCGGCAGCGGACGCCGGCCCACGCTCTGCGTGCGCGACGACGATCACATCGAGCGTGTCGTCGTCGGCACCGTCCGGCACGACGGTGTGTGCCAACCGGTAGCGGACCAGCCCGGGACGCCGTATCCCCGGAATCTCGCGGTCGATGCGGCCGACCATCTCGGACCGGTGCCCGCGGACGAAGGCGAGGTGGGCCTCGTCGCTGGTCCACTGCGCGACACTGAGCAGCACGCTCCCGTCCGCGCTCGCGAAACAGCTGAGCCGCAGGAAGGCGTCGGGGCGAAACCTGGCCGACAGCTCGCCCCATTCCCCCAGCAGCGCACGGCCCGCCCGGTCCTGACGGTCCGGTGTGTCCACGATCCACTCGCTGATCAGCGTGGTCCCGGCATCGGCCCGGGCCAGATCCGGCAGCTGAAGCGTTGTCATACGAGTCTCCTGTCGTCGCCGTGCGTCCAGCGTGAAACCTCAAGAGTGGTTGAGGTCAAGCCGGGGCCCGGGGCCCGGGTTGTCGCTGCGACGACCGCCGGGACGGCGGATACGAGGACGCCGGGCCGTCGGACGGCATGCAGCCCCGGCGCAGGCGCCCTCGACACCACCTGTCGCCTCCGCCCCGACGCCTGCTCTCGGACACGCTCCGACCGGCTCCGGAGTGAACTCCCGAACCGCTCACGCCCCGAACCGCCGGTGCTCCAGGGGCCTATCCGGCCCGTCCCGCCGCCGCCTCGTGCATCGCGAGCTCCAGCAGGGCGACGTCGGTGAGGGTTCCCGAGCCGTCCGGCGGGACCAGCCAGCGCACCCCGCCGCGGGCGGGACGGCCCGGATGAGGCACGACGATCCAGGTCCCCCGCCCCGCCCCGCGTACGCCGGTGCCGACCCAGCGGGCGACGGTGCCCGGCTCCACGAAGAAGCCCGTCCGCGTGTCGCCGAACCCGGCGAGCACGGGACCGGGCCGGTCGATCAGTCGGGTCAGTACGTCGAGGGTGGGGTGGCCCAGCTCCCCCGGAAGGATCAGCACGTCCCAGCGCCGCCCCGCGGGCAGGAGCGCGACCCCGCGGGGGTCGCGCTCCCACATCCACCGGCAGGCGCCCGGGTCCGGCGCCACCGATACGAGCCATTCGACTGCTGCTTTGACCCCCGTGCCGGTCATGACCTGTCTCCGTTTCCCTGTTTCGTGCCCGCCGGCCTTGGTTACCGGCGCGTACACACGGGTGAGAGAGCGAAGTCACCGCTCCATTACGCGGCTTCGGGAAGGAAATTCGGAAAAAGGCGGCCCGGCCGCCTGCGGGCGGCCGGGCCGGGAATCGGGAGGGTCCTTTTCCGGACACCCCTCGAAGGGTTTGTCAGGTGCCGGACTCCGGGGTCAGCTGTCGAAGCCGAGGCCCAGTCGGTCCATCGTCTTCAGCCAGAGGTTGCGGCGGCCCTGGTTGTTGTCCGCCCTGGCCAGGGACTTCCTGGTCAGCTCGATCCCGGCCCAGGCGAACGGCTCGGGCGGGAACGGCATCGGCTTGGTGCGGACCATTTCCAGCGTGGTCCGTTCGTTCTGCTCGCCCGCCAGCAGGTCGAGCATCACATCGGCGCCGAACCGGGTGGAGCCGACGCCGAGACCGGTGAATCCGGCGGCATAGGCGACCTGGCCCTGATGGGCGGTGCCGAAGAACGCGGAAAAACGCGAACAGGTGTCGATCGCCCCGCCCCAGGCATGGCTGAAACGAATTCCGGCCAGCTGCGGGAAGCAGTCGAAGAACTGCTCCGCGAGCTTGAGGAAGGTCTCCGGGCGCTGGTCGAGTTCGGCGCTCACCCGGCCGCCGTACGGGTAGATCGCGTCGTAGCCGCCCCACAGGATCCGGTTGTCGGCCGACAGCCGGAAGTAGTGGAACTGGTTGGCGCTGTCGCCCAGGCCCTGCCGGTTCTTCCAGCCGATGGAGGCGAGCTGGTCGGCGCTGAGCGGCTCGGTCATCAGCGCGTAGTCGTACACCGGCACGGTGAACGGGCGGACCCGCTTGACCAGCGACGGGAAGACGTTGGTGCCGAGCGCGACCCGGCGGGCGAAGATCCGGCCGTACGGGGTGCGGACGCCCATCCCGGTGGCGGTCCGGGCGAGCTCGATGCCCCGGGTGTGCTCGTAGATCCGTACGCCGAGGTCGAGGCATGCCTGCTTCAGGCCCCAGGCCAGCTTGGCGGGGTGCAGCATGGCGACGCCCCGGCGGTCCCACAGGCCGCCCAGGAAGGTCGGCGAGTCGACCTCGGCACGCAGCGCGTCGCCGTCCAGGAAGTCCGTCCCGGTGAAGCCGAGCTTCGTCATCTCCTCGTGCCACTCGTGGAGCTCTTCGAGCTGGTAGGGCTCGGTGGCGACGTCGATCTCGCCGGTGCGCTCGAACTCGCAGTCGATCCCGTAACGGGCGACGGCGTCCTCGATGGCGTCGAGGTTGCGCTCGCCGAGCTTCTCCAGCTTGTGGATCTCGTCCGGCCAGCGCTCCACACCGTTGGGCAGGCCGTGGGTGAGGGAGGCCGCGCAGAAGCCGCCGTTGCGCCCCGAGGCGGCCCAGCCCACCTCGTGGCCCTCGATCAGTACGACATCCCGCTCCGGGTCGCGTTCCTTGGCGATCAGCGCGGTCCACAGACCGCTGTAGCCGCCGCCGACGACCAGCAGGTCGCAGCGTTCGTCCCCGGTGAGCGCGGGCAGGGCCTCGGGCTTGCCGGGGTCGTCCAGCCAGAACGACACGGGCTTCGCGTCGGAGAGTGATTGTGCAGCGATACGCATGGCAGCTGGGGCCATGGTTTCCAACTCCTTCAGGACTTTCTAGTGTGTGCTGTTCTTGCGCCGGTTCGCGATGAGCTGGCCGACGACAACCACCAGTACCGCGATGACGAACATCGCCGTGCCGATGACGTTGATCTGCACGGGCGTGCCGCGCTGTGCCGAACCCCAGACGAACATGGGGAAGGTCACGGTGGAGCCCGCGTTGAAATTGGTGATGATGAAATCGTCGAAGGAGAGCGCGAAGGCGAGCAGCGCGCCCGCCGCGATTCCGGGGGCGGCGATCGGCAGGGTCACCCGCAGGAAGGTCTGCACGGGCCCGGCGTACAGGTCGCGGGCGGCCTCCTCCAGCCGCGGGTCCATCGACATCACGCGTGCCTTCACCGCCGTGACGACGAAGCTCAGGCAGAACATGATGTGCGCGATGAGGATCGTCCAGAAGCCCAGCTGCGCGCCCATGTTGAGGAAGAGGGTGAGCAGCGAGGCGGCCATGACGACCTCGGGCATCGCCATCGGCAGGAAGATCAGCGAGTTGATCGCGCCGCGCGCCCGGAAGCGGTAGCGGACCAGCGCGAAGGAGATCATCGTGCCGAGGACGGTCGCGCCGATGGTGGCCCACAGGGCGATCTGGAGGGAGAGCGAGAGCGAGCCGCACATGTCGGCGACGCCGCAGGGGTCCTTCCAGGCGTCCAGCGAGAACCGCTGCCAGGCGTAGTTGAAGCGCCCGTTCGGCTTGTTGAACGAGAACACCATGACGACGACGTTCGGAAGGATCATGTACGCGAGGGTCAGCAGACCCGCGAGGACGATCAGGTTCCGGCGAATCCAGCGCAGTACGGGCATCAGACCAGGTCCTCCGTCCCGGAGCGGCGGATGTAGACGGTGACCATGATCAGGACGGCCGCCATGAGGATGAAGGAGAGCGCGGCCGCCGTCGGGTAGTCCAGGACCCGCAGGAACTGGGTCTGGATGACGCTGCCGACCATCTTCGTGTCGGTGGATCCCAGCAGTTCCGCGTTGACGTAGTCACCGCTGGCCGGGATGAAGGTGAGCAGGGTTCCGGAGACGACGCCCGGCATGGAGAGCGGGAAGGTCACCTTGCGGAAGGTGGTGGCGGGGGTGGCGTACAGGTCGCCGGCCGCCTCGTGCAGCCTGCCGTCGATCCGCTCCAGCGAGGTGTAGAGCGGCAGGATCATGAACGGCAGGAAGTTGTACGTGAGGCCGCAGACCACCGCCATCGGTGTGGCCAGTACACGATTGGACTCGGTCCAGCCGAGCCAGCTGGTGACGTCCAGGACGTGCAGGGTGTTCAGTACGTCGACGACCGCACCGCCGTCCGCGAGGATCGTCTTCCAGGCGAGCGTGCGGATCAGGAAGCTGGTGAAGAACGGCGCGATGACCAGGACCAGCAGGAGGTTGCGCCAGCGGCCCGCCTTGAACGCGATGAGGTAGGCCAGCGGGTAGCCGAGCAGCAGGCACAGCACGGTGGCGGTGCCCGCGTACAGCAGGGAGCGGAGGAACTGCGGGTAGTACTCCGTCAGCGCGTCCCAGTAGGTCTGGAAGTGCCAGGTGACCTCGAAGCCCTTCTCCAGGGACCCGGTCTGCACGGAGGTCGAGGCCTGGTAGAGCAGCGGGAGGGCGAAGAAGACGACGAGCCACAGGATGCCCGGGAGCAGCAGCCAGTAGGGGACCAGCCGCTTGCGGGTGGAGGGCTTGCGTATCTCCGGTTGAGTGACGGGCGCCGGTGGCGCCTCCTGGGTGACGGTCACGCCGCGTCCTCCACCGTCTCCACACCGGCGTCGATGTCCTGGGCCGCGTCCAGCCCGAAGGTGTGCGCGGGGTTCCAGTGCAGCACGACCTCGGAGCCGGGCGCGAGCCGGGAGTCGCGCTCGATGTTCTGCTCGTAGACCTGGAGCGCCTTGCCGGCCGGGCTCTCGACCACGTACTGGGTGGACACTCCGATGAAGCTGGAGTCGACGATCCGGCCGGTGACCCGGTTGCGGCCGTCGGCGATCGTGCCGGCGTCCTCGGCGTGCACCAGCGAGATCTTCTCGGGGCGGATGCCGACGAGGAGCTTGCCGCCGTCCTTGGCGGGGGCCGTACATCGCCCGGCGGGCAGCCTGAGCTTCCCGCCGCTCGCGGTCACGACGAGGTCGGTGCCGGTGGAGACGATCTCGGCCTCGATGAGGTTGGAGGTGCCGAGGAAGTTGGCGACGAAGGTCGTCCGCGGGTTCTCGTACAGATCGGCGGGGGCGCCGAGCTGCTCGACCCGGCCGCCGTTCATCACCGCGACCGTGTCGGCCATGGTCATGGCCTCCTCCTGGTCGTGGGTGACGTGGATGAAGGTGATGCCGACCTCGGTCTGGATGCGCTTGAGTTCCAGCTGCATCTGACGGCGCAGCTTGAGGTCGAGTGCGCCGAGCGGTTCGTCGAGCAGCAGGACCTGGGGGTGGTTGATCAGGGCGCGGGCGACGGCGACGCGCTGCTGCTGGCCGCCGGAGAGCTGGTGCGGCTTGCGCTTCGCGAAGTCGCCGAGCTGGACGAGGTCCAGCATGTCGTCGACCTGCTTCTTCACGGACTTGATGCCGCGCCTGCGCAGACCGAAGGCGATGTTCTCCGAGATGTCGAGGTGCGGGAAGAGCGCGTAGCTCTGGAAAACCGTGTTCACGGGCCGTTTGTACGGGGGGAGTGCCGTGATGTCCGTGCCGCCGAGGAAGACCGTGCCGGTGGTGGCCTCCTCCAGGCCGGCGATCATCCGCAGGGTGGTGGTCTTCCCGCAGCCGGACGCGCCGAGCAGCGCGAAGAAGGAGCCCTGCGGGACGGTCAGATCGAGCGGTTGCACGGCGGTGAAGGAGCCGTAGGTCTTGCTGATCCCGGTGAGGCGGACGTCGCCGCCGGTCTGCTGCTGTGTCATGGAGCGCGGTCCCAGTGGTGTCAGAGGGGGATCTGGGGCGATCGGGAAGATCGGGAGGATCAGGAGATCGCGAGGATCAGGGGGCTGTGCGGGGGGGGGAAGGGAGGAGAGCGGGCCGGGCCGTGCGGTCAGGCGCCGATGAGCTTGGCGAACTTCTCCTCGTACGCCGTCTCTTCCTTGGTGCTCAGGGAGCGGAAGGAGTGCGACCTGGAGGCCATCTCCTCGTCCGGGAGGATCAGGGTGTTGGCGGCCATCTCCTTGTCGATCCGGGCGAGTTCCTCGCGGACACCGTCGACCGGGCAGACGAAGTTGATGAAGGCGGCGAGGCGGGCGGCGACCGGCGGCTCGTAGTAGTAGTCCATGAGCTTCTCGGCGTTGGTCTTGTGCCGTGCCTTGGCCGGGACCAGCATGTTGTCGCTCGACGTGATGTATCCGGCGGCCGGGATGGCGTACTTGATGTCCGGGTTCCCGGCCTGGAGCTGGATGATGTCACCGGCCCAGGCGACACAGGCGGCGATGTCGCCCTTGTCGAGGTCCGCGGTGTAGTCGTTGCCGGTGAAGCGGCGTATCTGCTTCTTGTCGACGCCCTTCTGGAGCCGGTTGATCGCGGCGTCGTAGTCGGCGTCGGTGAAGGAGGCCGGGTCCTTGCCCAGGTCGAGCAGGGTCATGCCGATGGTGTCGCGCATCTCGGAGAGGAAGCTGACGCGCCCCTTGAGCGCGGGGTCGTCCAGGAGCTGCGTGACGGAGTCGACCTTCCGGCCACCGGTCGCCCTGGAGTTGTAGGCGATGACGGTGGGAATGCCGGTCCAGGGGTACGAGTAGGCGCGGCCCGGGTCCCAGTCGGGGGTGCGGAACTGGGCCGAGAGGTTGGCGAAGGCGTGCGGCAGGTTCGAGGCGTCGAGCCGCTGGGCCCAGCCGAGCCGGATGATGCGGGCGGCCAGCCAGTCGGTGACGATGATCAGGTCGCGGCCGGTGTCCTGGCCCGCGGCCATCTGCGGTTTGATCTTGCCGAAGAACTCGACGTTGTCGTTGATGTCCTCGGTGTACCTGACGCTGATCCCGGTGCGCTTGGTGAACGCCTCCAGGGTGGGCCGGCTCTTCTTGTCCTCGCCGATGTCCATGTACTCGGTCCAGTTGGAGAAGTTGACCTGCTTCTCCTCGGCCGAGTGGTCGTCGGAGGCCGCCGCGGCGTCGCCCTCCCGCTGCGCGGGCGGGATGCCGCACGCGCTCAGTGTGCCCAGCCCGCCGATCGCCAGCGCCCCCGCACCGGAGGCGCGGAGAAGCGATCGGCGGGTCAGGGCGCCCCGGCCACTGGTGAGACTGCGTCGCATCGCGGCGATCTGGGCCGCGGAGAGCCGCTCCGGCTCGTACTGCTCCATGCGCGTTTCCCTTTCGGGTGTGAAGGCCGGGGCCGGCCGGACTATCGGTCCCCGAAGATCGTGCGGTGCCAGTCCTTGCGGGCGACCGCGGTGTTGTCGTACATGACGTGCTTGACCTGCGTGTACTCCTCGAAGGAGTACGCCGACATGTCCTTGCCGAAGCCGCTGGCCTTGTATCCGCCGTGGGGCATCTCGCTGATGATCGGGATGTGGTCGTTGACCCAGACGCAGCCCGCCTTGATCTCCCGGGTGGCGCGGTTGGCGCGGTACAGGTCCCGGGTCCAGGCCGAGGCGGCGAGGCCGTACGGGGTGTCGTTGGCGAGCCGCAGCCCCTCGTCGTCGGTGTCGAAGGGCAGCACGACCAGGACCGGGCCGAAGATCTCGGACTGGACGATCTCGCTGTCCTGGGCGGCACCGGCGACCAGCGTCGGCCGGTAGTAGGCGCCCGCCTCCAGCTCGCCGCCCGGGGCCTCGCCACCGGTGACGACGGTGGCGTAGGCGCGGGCACGCTCGACGAAACCGGCGACCCGGTCCCGCTGGGCGTGGCTGATCAGCGGGCCGAGGTCGGTCGACGGGTCGAAGGGGTCGCCGAGCCGGACGGTCTCCATGAGCTCGGCGACGCCCTGCACGAAGGCGTCGTACAGCGGGCGCTGGACGTAGGCGCGGGTGGCGGCGGTGCAGTCCTGGCCGGTGTTGATGAGCGCACCTGCGACGGCTCCGTGGACCGCGGCTTCGAGGTCGGCGTCGTCGAAGACCACGAAGGGGGCCTTGCCGCCGAGCTCCAGGTGGAGGCGCTTGACGGTGGCGGTGGCGATCTCCGCGACCCGCTTGCCGACGGCGGTGGAACCGGTGAAGGAGGTCATGACCACGTCCGGGTGGCCGACCAGGTGCTCACCGGCCACCCTGCCCGCGCCGGTGACGATGTTGATCACGCCGTCGGGGATGCCCGCCTCGGTGGCGGCCTGGGCGAACATCAGCGAGGTCAGCGGGGTGATCTCGGCGGGCTTGAGCACGATGGTGTTGCCCGCGGCGACGGCCGGGAGAATCTTCCAGGCGGCCATCTGGAGGGGGTAGTTCCAGGGCGCGATCGAGCCGACGACGCCGATCGCCTCCCGGCGTACGTACGAGGTGTGGTCGCCGTCGTACTCACCGGCCGACTTGCCCTCCAGGTGGCGGGCGGCACCGGCGAAGAAGGAGGTGTTGTCGATGGTGCCGGGCACGTCGAACTCGGTGGAGAGCTTGATCGGCTTGCCGCACTGGAGGGACTCCACCCGCGCGAAGTCCTCGGCCTGCTCGGCGAGAACCGCGGCGAAGCGGTGCATCGCCTCGGCCCGCTCGGCGGGCGTCGCACCCGACCAGCCGGGGAACGCCTCCTTGGCGGCCGCCACCGCGGCATCCACGTCGGCCGTGCCGGCCAGCTCGTAGGTGTAGACGGTCTCGCCCGTCGCCGGGTCCACCACGTCGTGGTGGTCCCCCGAGGTGCCGGACCGCAGCTTTCCGCCGATGTACTGTGCGCCGGCCGCGAAGCGGTCCCGCACCTGGATGCCGTTGCCCATGACGTTCTCCTCCGCCGCGGACCCCGAATGCGGGGGCGGCGTAGCCTCTGCTCGATTTGAGTGCCGATCCTGGCAGAGGGGAAGAACCCCAACAAGTGATTCCGTTGTTGCCTTTTGGTTACGCGACGGAATCTGTCGACCATGTGTCGCGTCGTTACGGAATTCCCCGTACGGAATGTCAGTGGCGAATGCCAGAATCGCATGCCATGGAACACATGGTCGATCTCCTGGCCCGGACCGCGCGCGGCGAGAAGGTGAAGTACCTGCACTTCTGGGGGCACCGCCCGCGGCCGGACGGGCGCGTCGGCGCGAGCTGCCTGAGCCAGTGGTGGCCCTCGCCCTTCACGGTCGGCGAAGTGCGGTACGCCTCGGCCGAGCACTGGATGATGGCCGCCAAGGCCCGCCTGTTCGGCGACGCCGGATCGGAGGCGGCCGTAGTGGCGGCGAAGAGCCCGGCGGCGGCCAAGAAGGTGGGCCGGCTGGTGCGCGGTTTCGACGAGGCGATATGGGAGCGCGAGCGGTTCGGCCTGGTGGTGGCCGGCAGTGTGCACAAGTTCCGGGCCCATCCGGAGCTGCGGGAGTTCCTGCTGAACACCGGGGAGCGGGTCCTCGTCGAGGCGAGCCCGATGGACCGGGTCTGGGGCATCGGGCTGGCGGCGGACGATCCGCGGGCGGCAAACCCGGCGAGCTGGCGGGGGCTGAATCTGCTGGGCTTCGCGCTGATGGAGGCGCGGGCGGAGCTGCGGTCCGCCTGAGTGCTCGCCGGACGCG
>NZ_JBHJQP010000114.1:0-27508 GCF_042262625.1 Streptomyces sp. NPDC056347
GGCACACGCCGGTCGGGCCCTCCCGCGTACCGGGTTGTCGCGGGACGGCGACGGGACCGACGGCCGGGCCAGGCGGCCCGGCGGTGAGTGGCGGCCAAAGCGGGACCGCCGTCATGGAAGTTGCGGCACCCGTGAGCGTTCGCAGTACTCAGCAGCGAAGTGACCGAGCGGCACCTCGGCGAAGGCATCGGCCGTGGAGGCGCGCACCGGGACGTTCGGCGGAGGGGTTCCGAGCCGGAGCGGACACGGGAGGGACGAGGGGCCGGCTGCCGGAGAGCGGCACTGTGACAGGCCGCTGAGCAGGTCGCGTCAGCAAAAGTGCGCGGCGCCCCGCGTCGGGCAGTCGCGATCCCCGCGCTCCCGGCGGCGGCCGGGCCGGGCATGCGGACACAGAATGCCGGTGCGGCATCAGGACCGGCAGGTGGTGTAGTAGTTCCCTCGGGCCCTGGTGCCGTACGGCACCGGGGCCCCTCCGTGCGTTCCACAAAAGAGGTGCAAGTGACAGCAGACGACTCGTACGACCG
Organism: Streptomyces sp. NPDC056347; assembly: GCF_042262625.1. Lineage (NCBI taxonomy): Bacteria > Bacillati > Actinomycetota > Actinomycetes > Kitasatosporales > Streptomycetaceae > Streptomyces > Streptomyces sp. NPDC056347. The sequence goes on from NZ_JBHJQP010000114.1 coordinate 525, forward strand.
GCTTGACGACGACGACTACCCCGCCTACACGATGGGCCGGGCCGCCGAGCTGCTCGGCACCACCCAGGGCTTCCTCCGCGCCATCGGCGAAGCCCGCCTGATCACTCCCCTGCGCTCGGAAGGCGGCCACCGCCGCTACTCCCGCTACCAACTGCGCATCGCCGCCCGCGCCCGCGAACTGGTCAACCAGGGCACGCCCATCGAGGCCGCCTGTCGCATCGTCGTCCTGGAGGACCAGCTGGAAGAGGCGCAGCGCATCAACGCCGAGTACCGCCGCGCCGCCGAGTCGGCAGAGACGCCGGACAAGGACTGAGACGCCGGACGAGGACCGAGACGGTGCGCGTCCGCCGGACACCACTGGATACCGGCGGACACCGGTGCACCTGTGCCCCTCGATGTAGACGTTCTGCTGTGCCGTGCCGCAGGGCTGTGAAGTGGTTCAACGCGGAGAAGGGCTTCGGCTTCATCGCTCGGGAGGGTCAGGCGGTGACGTTCGGCATCGCCCGGGGACAGCGGGGGCCCCAGGCGGAGAACATCGCCCCGGCCCGGCCCTCCTCGCTCCACCGACGGAACCGGGACCCCCTGGGTCCGGCCGCAGGCGGTGGCGAGCCGCGGACCGGCTCGGTCCGCGACCGCTCACGCCCGTGCGGGGTCGGGATGCGTCCGCGCGGGGTGCCGGCCGTCGCGGCGGTCAGGTGGGCCGAGGGATCTCGGCGGCAGGCGACCGTGGCAGGACGACCACCGAGGAGAATCGCTCCATGCGCATTCTGATCATCACCGCCGGTTCACGGGGAGACGTCGCGCCTTACACGGGCCTGGGGCGTCGCCTGCTGGACGTGGGCCATCAGGTCACCGTGGCTGCTCACCCGTCCTTCGAGGCACTGGTCGGCGGATGCGGTCTCGGATACCGGCCCGTGCCGGGAGACCCGCAGGGGCTGGTCCGGGACTGGGCCCGGGCGACGTCGCGGGAGGAGACCCGGGCGCTGACGAGGGCGTACGCGGACGGGCTTGCCGACGGGGTGGCGGAGGCCGCGGCGGGCGGAGCCGACCTGCTGCTCACGGCCTTCGGCCCGGCACCGCTCAGCCGGACGGCCGGCGAAGCGTTCGGCATCCCCGTCATCGGCACCTACCTCGTACCGGCGTTCGCCACCGGACAGTTCCCGCTGCCCAACGCACGGAGCACCGACGGCCTGGGGAGGGAGGGCAACCTCGCCGCGGGCCGGGATGTGCTGAGGCGTGCGGAAGGGGCCTTCGCGGGCTCCGTGGCCCGGCTGCGCGCCCGCCTCGGGCTGCCCGCGGACGCGCCCTCGGCACCGGTGGAGATCCGGCCGGTCTTCCACGGTTTCAGCCCGCTGGTGGTGCCGCGTCCCGAGGACTGGCCGGCCTGGGCCGAAGTGGCCGGCTACTGGTGGCCCGCGCGGCCGGACGGCTGGCGTCCCCCGGCCGAACTGGTCGACTTCCTCCAGGCCGGTCCGCCCCCGGTGTTCATCGGGTTCGGCAGTATGGCGGCCGGACAGGGGGAACGGCTCAGCAAGCTGGTGGCCGCGGCGGTGGAGCGGGCAGGCGTGCGCGCGGTGGTGCAGGCGGGATGGGCCGGTCTGGACGGCTGCGGCACCGACGTCCTGGCCATCGGCGACGTCCCGCACGACTGGCTGTTCCCGCGTACCGCCGCCGTCGTCCATCACGCCGGGGCGGGCACCACCGCAGCCGGGCTGCGGGCCGGAGTGCCCGCCGTGCCCGTTCCCGTCATGGCCGACCAGCCGTTCTGGGCGTCCCGGCTGTACGAGCTGGGAGTGGCCCCCCGGCCCGTACCGTTCCAGGACCTCACCGCCGAAGCCCTCGGCGACGCGATCACGGCCTGCCTATCCGAGCCGGCCCACCGCCGCCGCGCGACGGAACTCGCCCGCGGGATCGCCGCGGAGGACGGCGCCGCTTCGCTGCTCGCCCACATCGGCTCACGGAGCGCCGGGTGACGCCGCGTCGCCCTGCTGTCGAAACGCGCGGACCGTTCGAACGCCGCCGCGCCCCCGGCCGCCTCCCGAAGCCGTGAGCAACCGCTGCCCGGAATCGGGTTCTGGCTCAGATTCCGTGCAGCGGTTGCTGTGCGTGATGAAGGCAACATGATCTGCGCATCGACGATGAGGCAGTAATCCCGAAGCTATCGTGCAGCGATGAGCAACGAGTCTCTCCTCGGCCGCGCTGTCCGTCTCGTTCCGCTGTCCGTCGATCATGCAGAGGCGTTGTTTCCCTCAGCGTCGGATCCTGAGGTCTGGCGTTGGATGCCTCGGCCTCGCCCCGGCTCCGTGATAGAGACGCAGGAGATGATCAGCCAGATGTTGGCGGATCGGGCGAGGAGATGCTTCGCCGTCCAGCGCCTCACGGACGAGACCGTGATCGGCTCGACCAGCCTGTATGAGCTTGACCTCGCGGAGGGCCGTGCGGAGATTGGTGCGACTTGGTTCAATCGTGCTTGTTGGGGCGGTCCCTACAATGCCGAGTCCAAGCTTCTGCTGTTGGCGCACGCCTTCGATGATCTGGGCCTTGCTCGAATTGCGTTGCGAACCGACAACCTGAACCTACGATCCCAGCAGGCGATGACGCGGCTGGGGCTGGTCCATGAAGGGACATTGCGCAGCCACATGGTGCGTCAGGACGGTACGCGTCGTGATTCGCTGTACTACAGCGTCCTCGTGGATGAGTGGCCATCCGTGCGCGACAAGCTTGTTGCCCGGGTGGCGGCCAAAGTCGCTGTCTGATCGCGTAGCGGCCTGTCACCGGGCGAGGAGGACCCGCTTCCGCAGGAGAGCAAAGCCGGCGCGACCGAGCATCTGCCTCTTGAGCATTTTGATGCGGTTGACGTGTCCCTCGACGACGCCCGAGTTCCAGGGCAGGGTGAAGCCGGCGATGACGGTGTCGCGGTCTCGGTCGATGCCTGCGGCGAGTCTGTGGAGGCTGGGCAGGTCGTCCTGTCGGACGGCGTCGAGCCAGTCCGGCAGGTGCTTGCCTTGACGCCCGGTGAACATGGCCGCGATGGAACGAACGTGCCGGGTAAGCGAGTCGAGTTCGGGGCAGTGTGTCCGAGCGTTCTTGAGTTGGAGCTGCTCGGATTCGGTGAGGGTGTCCGGGTGTCGGAGGATCCATCCGGCAACAGCACGGGGGAGGGCGGCCGGGCGGTCACCGGTCGTGGTGAGGTGCGCTTGTCGTGCAGGTAGGCGCGAACCCGCTGGTAGCTGCCCTTGTTACCGAGCGGCACGATCTCCTCCCAGAGTTTCCACGCATTGGTGCAGCCCTCGTTCCAGCGGTCGTCCAGGTAGGACTTGTAGTCGTCGAGGGCCGAGGAGCGGTTCTGCCACTGGCCGGTGAACAGTTCCTCCGGCTTCGCCGCGTCGGCGAACCGTTTGACGGTGTGCCAGCTCACCCCGAGCTGCCGCTGGACCGATCGCAGGCTGTGTCCTGCTTCTAGCAGGGCATGAATGGCTGCGTGCCGGGTCCAAGTCCGGTCGGCAAAGCGGTGGCCTGTCGGCCATGGCGACGCCGACGGGTCCGGGACGGGGACGTTCTCCAGTTCGGGCTGAGGCGCTGCGGGCGTCAGGACGCGCAGGCAGCGTCGGTGCTGGGCGACACTCCGCTCGGTGGCCTCGCTCAGGTTGTGCCAGAGATGCCATCGATCCGCGACCTGCACCGCCTGTGGTGCCCCGGCAGTGGCACCTTCAGCGAAGAAAGGCGCGCGGTCCCGGCATACGATCTCGACACCGGGCCGCTGTGCGAGCCAGGCGGCCAGGCTGGATGCCTCCCGGTCCGGGAGCAGATCGATCGGACGGCGGGTCTCGACGTCCACCAGCACGGTGCCGTAGTGGCGGCCCTTTCGGGTGGCGTACTCGTCGACGCCGACCACCTGCGGTGCGGGCACCTCCGGCTCAGGCAGAGCGTTGACCAGGTGCAATACCGTGCTCCGGCTGATGGACACGCCGAGGACGGAAGCCAGCCGGGCGCCGGCCCGGCCGGCCAGGGCGAGACCGAGTGCGGCCAGGATGGAACGCAGTCGCTCGGTGCGCTGACCATGCCTGCGGGTGAGGCCGGGTATCTGTTCCTCGAAGGTCCGGCGGGGGCAGATGTTGTTCCCGCATCGGGACCGCCGAACCCCGTAACTGGAGCACGACGCTTTGCCCTGCGCTCGGCGTGTCGGCGTGTCGGCGGGAAACCGCAGGTAGGAGCTGTGAACCCGAGTCGACCAGGCCCCGCACCCTGGGCAGGTGGCGCCGACCGTGATGCATTGCGCATCAACACGCACTATCTCGATACTCACGTCCACCGACAGCACCGCGACGTCCGTGATCGACAGAACAACAGCTCTTCCAACCGGAGTGCAGCCTCTTCCACAGCCCGGACTTTCAGCCCAACCGCCACGGCAACGGCTGATGTTCAAGCGACTTCCGAAGCTGTCCAGAGAAGATCGGATGTCACTCACAGCGGCCGCTGCACGGAAGCTGAGCCAGAATCCGGAGTCGTGAACGTGGCCGCGCCCCGGCAGGAGTCCTCCCGGGCACGCCCTGATGCGGGGCGCCAAAAGCCGGTGCGGCCACAGCCTGTGGTGCCGCGGACAGCCGCGGTTCAGGACGTCCTTCGAGACGGGATGGGCGGTGATTCCCGGGCTCGGAGCGCGAGTTCGGTCCTCGTCACCCGCTCTTGCGCGAGGCCCCGGGCCGGATACCCGGGGCCTCGGTGCCGGCGGGAACTCCGCGGGCCCCGCGGGGGCTACTCCGTGCGCAAGGCCGTGGCCGTGCGGGTTCTGGCGGCCCAGCCGGCGGGCAGGAGCGCGCCCAGCGTGGCGATGAGCAGGCCGCCGAGTGAGAGCGGGAGCAGTTCGGCCGCGTGGTACACGGCGATGACGGAGCCGGGGAAGCGGAGCCCCACGCTGTCGCCCATCGCGGGGAGGATCCAGCCGTGCAGGGCCACGCCGAGTGGCACGCCCAGCGCGCCCGCGACGAGTCCGGTCACGGCCACCGAGGTCAGGACCGTCGTGACGGTCTGCCGGGGGGTCATGCCCAGTGCCTTGTGGACGCCGATCTCCCGGACGCGCTCGCGGGTGTCGAGCAGGACGCCGTTCAGCACGCCGAGCGCGGCGACGGCGACGAGCATCAGGGTGAGGATCGCGGACAGCGCGTCGAGCGTGGCCACCATGTCGCTGCCGCCGTCGAGCCCGCCGGCCTGGGCGGTGACGCCCAGCGGCGTCAGGTCCTTGTTGAGGGCGTCGACGTAACCGGGCACGTCGACGCCTGCCGTGACGGCGATGTGATGGCTGGTCTCCGCCAGGTCGGGGCGTGCGGCCGTGAGGGTCGAGGCGTCGGTGAAGAGCTGCATGCCGTCGTGACGGGGGTCGAGGACTTCGCCGACGATCCGGACGGTGACCGGCCGGGTCAGGCCGTTCAGGGTGACGGTGTCGCCGATGCGGGTGCCGGTGGTGGCCAGGAAGGGGGTCGGGACCACGGCCTCTCCCGGCCTGTCGATCCAGCGGCCCGAGACCATCGTGTAGCCGCCCCAGGAGGCGTCGCCGGTGAAGGCGATCACGTCGATGGTGCCGGTGAGGCCGGACACGGTCGCCCGGACCGTCGAAACGCTGTAGTACTTCCCGGTCCCGGACGCGGCCCTGATGGCCGCGGCGACCGCGGCGGTATCGGTCTCGGGCGGCTTCGTGGGGCCGGAGCCGGGGCCGTTGGGGCCGAAGTCCGGCAAGGGCGCGGGTACGACGACATCGGCGGCGGCGTGGGCCCTGGCCTTCATCACCTGGGCGAGCGAGGCGCCCATCCCCACCGTGAACGTGACGGTGACGGCGCCGAACAGGATCGCCGTGCCCATGGCCAGCGCGCGGGCGGGCCGTGCGAAGGGCCGGGCCAGGCCGAGCGCGACCGGCCGGGGCAGGGGCAGCCGGCCGGCCAGGCGGGCCGCCCACCGGCCGTGGCCCGCCGAAGCGGTACGTCCCACGGTGAGCGCGTCGACCGTGCGCAGCCGGCCGGCCCGCCAGGCACTCGCCCACGCGGTCGCCGCCACCAGGCCGAGCACCCCGGCGACCACCGCCAGGTCGACCTGCGGGGCGACGGCCAGCGACGAGGTGCCGTAGGCCTCCCCCGTCCCGGCCAGTACGGGGACGGCGAGCAGGTGGCCGGCGAGGAGGCCGAGGAGCGTGCCGGCGGCGGCCGGGATCAGCGCTTGGCCCACGTACGCGCGCACGACCTGGGCCGGGGTGAAGCCGACGGCTTTGAGAATGCCGATGCGGCGCGTTCCCGTGCCGACGGCGGACGCGACGATGTTGCCGACGATGAGCACCGACATGGCCAGGCCGAGGACGCCGAACGCGATGAGGAAGGGGACGTAGACGGCTGTGTCGCGCTCGGCTGACTTCTTGACGGTGAGCCAGGACTGCTTGCCGACGGCCGCCCCCGGCGGCAGGGACGCCGTCACCGCTCCGCCGCCCGCGGCGATCTGCGGGGCCGTGCCGGCGCCGGTGAAGCGGTAGAGCATCTGATAGCCGCCGCCCCCGGGCGCGGTGAGCGCCGGCATCTGGGACGGAAGCACCCAGGCGTCGGCGGTCCGTGTGACCGAGCGGGCCACACCGACCACCGTCAGGGACGGACCGCCGGGCAGCTCGGGAAAGCCGATCCTCATGCCCATGGTCGGCAGGATCGAGGAGTCCGCGGACAGCACCATCTCGCCGGAGCGCCTGGGCCACCGCCCGTCGAGCAGTGCCACCTCGTCGACGTCCCGGCCGGGATCGCCCCGGCCGACCACGGTCATCGGCCAGCCGGGGCCGCCGCCCACCCGCGGGACGACCGTCGCCGTACGGAACGGGCCGGCCGCACCGCTCACCCCTTCGGCGTCCTTGGACGCCGACAGCTGCCCGGTACTCACCCTGCCCGCGTCGAACCGGACGGAGAGGTGCGCGCCGTGCTGCCTGGCGAAGGCGTCCTCGAAGGGCGCGCCGGACACCACGAGCAGCGATCCGCCGAGGACGGAGGCGGCCACCGCCATCATCGTGGCGAGCCCGATCACCAGCGTCTGCACGCGGCGTCGGCCCACCCCCGAGCGCACCACCTTGCCGAGCGCGTTCATCGGGCGGCCTCCGGGGAGGCGGCGCGCGACCGGGTGTCCTCGGCGATCCGGCCGTCGGAGATCCGGACCGTACGGCTCGTGCACGACCGGGCCAGCGCCAGGTCGTGGGTGACCACGACGACGGTCTGCCCCTCGGCGTTGAGCTCGGCGAGCAGCCTGCTGACGTCCTGTCCGGCGGCCGTGTCCAGGGCCCCGGTCGGCTCGTCGGCCAGGAGCAGCGCCGGCCGGTTCATCAACGCCCGGGCGACCGAGACGCGTTGCCGCTCGCCTCCGGACAGCCGCCCCGGGTAGGCACGGGCGTGCCGGTCGATGCCCAGCAGTTCGAGGAGTTCCGCCGTCCGGCGGTCGGCCTCGCCGCGTGCCGTACCGGCGAGGCGTGCGGGCAGGGCGACGTTGTCGGCGACGGTCAGATCGTCGAGCAGGTTGAAGAACTGGAAGACCATGCCGATCTTCGAGCGCCGGTACAGCGCCGATCCGGCCTCGCTCAGCCGGTCGACTCGTACCCCGTCCACGGTGACGGTTCCCGTATCGGGCCGGTCCAGGCCCGCGATCAGGTTGAGCAGCGTGGACTTGCCGCTGCCGGAGGGGCCGAGGATCGCGACCGCCTCGCCGGGCCGCACGGTCAGCGACACCTCGTGCAGAGCGGGCGGGCCGCCGTCGTATCTACGGCTCACCCCGCGCAGTTCGATCACCGGCGTGGTCATGGAGGCTCCTCGGTCGCGGGCAGTCGGTGCGTGAACGCTAGGGGCGGGCCCGGCCCGCACGCGTCGCCCGCCCGGACCCCTTGCCGTACCGTGCTGGTCCGATCCCCGGAAACGTCATCCCTGCGACGTAGGCGGGTGATGTACCGGGTGCGGTGGAAACGGCCCCGGGGGCCGATCCCGCGGGGCCGCGCGGCGGTGACAATGAACGGGTGACGGATGTGGGGACGACGACGGAACGGCTGCGGGAGGCCGCCCGCCGGATGATCCGCGACGCCGGGCTTCCGAGCGGTCCGCCGCTGCGGCCGACCCTGCGGGCCCGGCAGTTCGACGCGCTGGTGGCCCTGGCACTCGCCGTCGCCACCGTCTATTACGGGATCGACAACGTCGACAACGTCGTGGTGCGCGAGATCGCACCCGGCGTGGAACGCGTCGTACCGCGCCCGTCCGGTCCCGGCGGCCTCGCCCTCATGGTGACCCTCGCGGCCGTCTCCTCAGGTGCCCTGGCGCTGCGCCGCCGCTACCCGCTCGCCGTGCTGTGCGTCGTGACGGCCGCGACGCTGGCGACCCCGCAGAGCGTCATGCGGCTGACCTTCTACGCGTTCGTCATCGCCGTGTACGGCGCCGCCGTCCACAGCCCGTACCGGGTGGCGACGCTGGCGGCGCTGCCGGTGTCGGTCGTCCTGGTCGGCACCTCGGGGAACTCGGTGACGCCGATCGTCCCCACCGAGTACATCGCCCTGCTGATCCTGGCCCCGATGGCCGTGGCCGCCGTCGGCCTGCGGACCTGGAAGCTCCGGACCGACGAGGGCCGTGCCCGGCTGTCCGCCCTGGAGCACGAACGGGCCGAGGAGCTGCGCCGGGCCGTCGAGCACGAGCGGGCCAGGATCGCTCGCGAACTGCACGACGTCGTCACGCACAACGTCAGCGTGATGGTCATCCAGGCGGGCGCCGCCCGCAAGATCATGAAGACCTCTCCCGAGGAGGCCGAGGAGGCGCTGCTCGCCGTCGAAGCCGGCGGGCGGGCCGCCATGACCGAGCTGCGTCACGTCGTGGGCCTGCTCACCATGGCCGACGAGAGCGGGGGGACGGGCGAAGGCCAGGACCTGGCCGACACCTCGGCGGAGCTCGCCCCGCAACCGGGCCTGGACCAGCTGGAAACGCTGATGGGGCGGGTACGGGCCACCGGAATGCCCGTCGGCCTGACCGTGTCCGGCCCGGTCCGTCCCCTTCCTCCGGGTCTCGAACTCGCCGCCTATCGCGTGGTCCAGGAGGCTCTGACCAATGCCGTGAAGCATGCGTCCGGTGCGCGCGCCGCCGTGGTCGTCGAGTACGGCCCGGACCGGTTGCGGGTGGAGGTCAGCGACACGGGCGGACACCCGGGCCCGGGTGCGGCGACCGGAAGCGGCCGGGGCCTGATCGGCCTGCGCGAGCGCCTCACCGTCTACGACGGAACCCTGAACACCGGCCGGCGTCTGACCGGCGGCTTCCGCGTGGAGGCCCTGATCCCCTTGGAGACACCATGACCGAGGCGCTGCGTGTGCTCCTCGCCGACGACCAGACCCTGGTCCGCACGGGTTTCAGGCTGATCCTCCGCGCCGACGGCATCGACGTCGTCGCGGAGGCGACCAACGGGGCCGAAGCGGTCGAGGCGGTCCGCCGTACGCGTCCCGACGTGGTGCTGATGGATGTGCGGATGCCGGAGATGGACGGCCTGGAGGCCACTCGCCGCATCCTCGCCGGTGGTTCTGACGCACCCCGCGTCATCATCCTGACCACCTTCGACCTCGACCGGTACGTCTATGCGGCGCTGTCCGCCGGAGCCAGTGGCTTCCTCCTCAAGGACGTCACCCCCGAGCAGCTGACCGCCGCCGTCCGTACGGTCCGTACCGGCGACGCCCTCCTCGCGCCCACGATCACCCGCCGTCTCGTCGAACGGTTCGCCCGGCAGGGCGGCGACAACGCCGCCCTCCACCGTGACCTCGCCTCGCTGACCCCGCGCGAGCTGGAGGTCCTGGGCCTGCTGGCCCGGGGGCTGAGCAACACCGAACTCGCCGCCCGCCTCCACCTGGCCGAGACGACCGTCAAGACGCATGTCGCCCGTATCCTCGCCAAGCTCGGGCTCCGTGACCGCGCTCAGGCCGTCGTCGTCGCCTACGAGACAGGGCTGGTCAGCGCGGGTGGACCCGGGACGGCCCGGCAGCAGGACGAACACCCGTAACCTCCTTCGAGGCTTCTTCGGTGCCGGGCGCCGCCCGGAACGCGGCTTCCCGAGGCCCTGTCACGACGTGCCGGGTGGTTCCCGGGTTCGGAGCGCGGGTCCGGTTCCCGTCACCCGGTCCGCGGCAGAGCCCCGGGTCCGCTGCCCGGGGCTCCGTCCCTTGTCCGCACCGCTCCGGGCCCGCGTGCCGTACGCGTGCCGTTCGTGTGCCGTACGTGCTGTGGCGGGGCGTCAGTCCGGACGTGTCCCGTCCGTCTTTGCCGTTCCGGCCGTCGCGAAGATCCGGTCCAGGTGGTGGCGGAGTACCGCGATGGCCGACTCCGGATTCCGCTGGCCCACGAGGATGCTGGTGCCCATGGCCGCCGCCATGGCGAGCAGGCTGATCGCCTCCATGCGGGCGTCGACGCCGGGATCGGCCAGACCTGTCGCCCGGGCCTGCTCGATGAGGCCGGCCAGGGCGTTCTCCGCGGCGTCGGGGTTGTCGATGAACGGCTGGGCGGCCAGCGCCTCGTCGGTCACGGACAGGATCGCGTAGGAGCTGTAGACGAGGTGGAAGACCCGGCTCTCCTCGTCGATCGGGAGCGAGGCGAGCAGCAGCGCCTCGACGGTGGCGCGCGGGCCCGGGTCCGTGCCCGCGGCGGCCAGGCGGGCGCCGACGCGCGCGGTGAAGCGGCTGGTCAGGTGCTGGAGCCCGTAGAAGAGCAGCTTCTCCTTGGTCTCGAAGTAGTACTGCACGAGCCGCAGTGACACGCCCGCCTCGGCGGCCACGTCGCGCATGCCGACGGCGTGCAGCCCGCGCTGTCCGGCGACCTGGATGAGTGCCTCGGCGATCTGGGTGCGTCGTTCCTCGTGGTCCACGCGCTTCGGCATGTGCCGGTGTCTCCGCCCGTCGGTGGTGGGTTCGCGGTCCGGACTCCCGGACCCTCTTTATGATACGACCGTACCAACATCATGGTACGGTCGTATCACGAAGAACGGATCCTCCGGAGGTGTCCCGTGCCCGAGAACACGACCCGTGTACGCCGCGACGTAGGCCGCTACGTCAACGACGAACTCCGCGACCGGTACTTCGCCGCCGCCGACGTGCTCTACGCGATGGGGGCTCCCATACGCTCCGAGACGGACGTCGAGACCAGCTTCGGCACCACCCACGTCTACCGGTACGGCCCCGAGGACCCCGCGGCCGGGTCCCGCACCCCGATCGTCCTGATCCACGGCGCCGGCTACTCCTCCGCCATGTGGTACCCGAACACCCCCGGACTCAGCCTCGACCGCCCCGTCTACGCTCTCGACACCCCCGGCGACGCGGGCCGCAGCGTCCACCGCGAGCCCATGTGGCAGCCCGAGCGGGCCGCCCAGTGGATGGACGAGGCCCTCGACGCGCTCGGCCTCGACCGGGTCCACCTCGTCGGCTCCTCGTACGGCGGCTGGCTGGTGCTCAACCAGGCCCACCGGCGGCCCGGACGGCTCGCCTCCGTCACCGCCCTCGACCCCGGCGGCCTGGAGAAGGTGGGGCTGCGCTTCTTCACCTGGGTGTTCGTCAGCCTGTTCGCCACCTTCGCCCCGAAGGCGCTGCGTCCGCGTCTCGCCGCCTGGCTGGACCAGCCGGTCATCGCCGTTCCCGAGATGCGGAAGTGGGTCCAGCGCGGCGCGCGGGCGTTCCGGATCCGCCGCCCCGCGCCCCGGCCGCTCCCCGAGGACGCGCTGCGCTCCATCCGGACCCCGCTCTACGTCATCATGGGCAAGCACAGCCTGCTCGTACACCCGAAGCGGCAGCTGGAGCGGGTGCCGCGCCTCGTGGCCGGGGCCCGTGCCGAGATCGTCGCCGCGACGGGCCACGGACCGCAGATCGACCACCCCGAGGTGGTCAACGCCCGGATGCTCGGCTTCATGGAGGACGTCGACTCCCTCGACCCCACCGCGATCGACGCGTAGGGCTTCCGGCCAAGGGCACCGGCGCCGGCGCGGCGGCACGTCGCCGCGGTGGTCAGTCGGACTCGGCGGGGCGGTCCCAGTGGCAGGTGAAACGGCGGTCGGCGTTGCGGTAGGCGATCGTGACGGTGGACGCGCCCGGCGGGCGGACGATGTACGAATGGCCCCAGTGGGTGAACTCCGCGCCGCGGTGGCTGCTGAGGGTCACGGTCGGGGACAGGGGCGCCTCGAAGTACAGGTGCACGGCGTTGGCCGGGGAGTCCCCGAGGGACAGCGTCCGGCTGAAGTCGGCGTCCGGGGTGGTGCCCAGGTCGTACTCGACGAGTGACCGGGCGGGGCCGGCCGGGGTGGTGTCGGTCAGCCGCGCGGTGATGATCTGGCCGCCCAGCGCGTGCTCCGCCCGCGGCAGCACGGTCGTGAACGAGATCCCGCCCGGCTGCTCCCGCGTGAACGCCCCGATGACGCTCGCCCGGAGGGCCGCCGCCTCCGCCGAGACGACCGGCTCCGCCAGGACCCGCAGCCGCGAGGGGACGAAGGCCCGGATGCCGGGATACCGCCGGCGCAGGGCGTGGGTCAGGCCCACGATGTTCTCCTCGGGCCCGAGGGATCCGATCGTCTCCGAGACGACGACGTCGGGGGGCGTGCCGATGTCGGCCTCGACCGCGTTGCCCCGGACGACCTCGACGCGGTCCAGGCGCGAGTCCCGCAGGGCCTGCGCCGCGAAGGCGGCGGTGTCCTCCAGGTACTCGACGGCGACGACCGTTCCCGAGGTCAGCCGCGAGGCCATGGCGGCGAGGATGCCCGTACCGGCTCCGGCGTCGAGGACCCGGTCCCCGTCCGCGATCACTTCCGCCATGGCGTCGTGGAACGCGGTCAGCCGCGTGGCGTCGGCGAGCATGCGCGCGTGCTGGTGAGCCTCAAACATCAGACGTACTCCTCGGTTGGTTGTTCGATGACGTCCTGTCCGTCCGGGCGTCATCGGCGGAAGGACGACAGCCGCTCCCTGACGACGGGAACCGTGGGGTCGATCGCGTGCGCGTACGCGTACGAGTCCTGGGCGCGTCTGCCGTCCCCGCGGCTCTCGTGGATCCAGCCGAGGTGGAACGCGGCCGCGGCCACCGGATGACCGCCCAGACGGAGCATCTCCTCGTAGGCGTGGAGCGACTCGTCCAGACGGCCCGAGGCCAGCAGCGCGTAACCGTGGGCGGCCCAGGCACGGGCGTCGTACGGAGCGATGCCCGGCATGCGGGACGTGGCGGCGACCGCGTCCTCGGCGTCCCCCCTGCTCCGGCAGGCACGCCCCCGGACCCCGAGGAGGGCGAGCATCTCCTCGTCCCAGGCCAGTCGCCGCAGGCCGCCGCGCGGTCTTTGTTCCATGGCCCCCAGCACGGCCCGGTCCAGATAGGCGGACGCGGCTTCGGGGTCCCCCGTCAGGGCGGCGGCGTCGGAGAGCGACCGAAGGGCCTTGCGCTCGACCCACCGGTGCTCCGGTGCCACCTCGGTGGGGCCCGTCAGCGCCTGCCCGGCCGAACGGACCGCCCGGCGCAGGTCCCCGGAACCGGCCCCGCGGCCCGCTTCGAGCGGCATCGCGAAACCGGCCAGGGTCAGGCGGGTCAGTACCGGCAGCCGGGGATCGGCCACCGCCCGGAGGGCCTGTGCCGTCACGAACGCGGGCCTGGGATGCAACTGCGCGCAGACGGCCGCCCGGACGAGTACGTGCTCCGGCCGGACGTCCGGGGCGAAGGCCGGTATTCCCGCCAGTACGTCGGTGATTCCGAGCAGCCGCGCCGCCCGCTCGGGGAAACCGAGGCGCAGCATCAACGCACCGGCCGTATCGAGCTCCAGAGGCGTCAACTCGTCCGGATATTCGCAGAGTTCGTCGACCTGCCACCAGAGATCCGTCGCCAAATCCTTTGGGATATCGGCGACTTCGGTTCCCGTCGCGTCCGCCCGCCCCCAACTCGCGGCGGTGAGTACGCGAATTCGACGGGGCGGCATCTCGCTGAAGGCGGGAAGCCTCTCGATATCGCGCCGGACCAAATACTGGGCAATGGCGTAGGTCGCCCTCGCGTGCTTCGGTGAACAGGGCACGGGGGGTGCCAGCCCCACGTACACGGGACACAGGGCCGGCACGTCCGCCGTGAGGAGGGACTCCAGGCGCCGTGAGAGGTCACCGGGGCCCTGCGGCGGATCGTACGGGGGCGGCAGGTGTTGCATGTTCTTCCGGTTCGTTAGTGCCAGACCCGGCCCGCGGCCCCCGACGGAGTGACTAATCCCATCCCGGATCCGGAGCCGTGTAGGAACTGGCGGAAGCGTGATTTTCCATACCCGCCGAGTCGCTTTCGGCAGGGCCGGTGGCCGCGAATACCGCGACCATCGCAATGAGTGCGACAGTGAGCCCGGTAGCCTTGTGAAGAAGCTTCATCGTTCCCCCTCATCTGTGGGTTTCATACCCGCGATGGATGAGAGCTTCTCCCGACAACTCCAGCCGTACAAGGGTTGAAGGCGTTCATGAAGTGACATTGCAGGAGGCTGAACGTGAACGAACCGTGCGAATCGGGTAATGGCTGCCACGTCGGCGACGAGCTCTGCGAGCGGGGCGTCGAGTACTACCTGAACGCGGTCCGCACCGGCCAGGCGGACCAGCCTTCCGCGCCGCCCTGCCTCCTGCGGCTGCAGCTCCTCCAGCCCGTCCCCGGCACCGAGCACACGCTGACGCCCATCCGGCCGTCCTCCGCCCTCGCCATGCTCGTACGCCCCGTCGAGGAGGAGATCCACCAGCGCCAGGCGATCGCGCAGGGCCTCCAGCGGGCCCTGGACCCGATCGAGGCCCTCTACCAGGCCCAGCAGCGCCCGACCACGGACCTGGTGATGCTGGAGGGCCTGCCCGCGATCAACGCCGCCATCGACGACGCCACCAGGCGGTGCACCACCGAGCTGCTGACGGCCCAGCCCGGCGGCGGCCGCTCCTCGGCGGTCCTGTCCGAGGCGCTGCAGCGATGCCAGTACCTGCTCGCCCGCGGGGTCCGGCTGCGGACGCTGTACCAGCACACCGTCCGCTACAACCCGGCCACCATGGACTACATCCAGCAGGTCACCGATTCCGGGACATCGGCCGAATTCCGCACCCTGGACGAGCTCTTCGAGCGGCTGATCGTCTTCGACCGCGAGGTGGCGTTCATCCCGGCCCGCAGCGACCGCCAGAGCGCCCTCGAGGTCCGCAACCAGGCCCTCATCGCCTTCCTCGTGGACGTCTACGAGCGCGCCTGGCAACGTGCGACCCCCCTCACCGCCAGCAGCCGGAGCCGGGAGGAGCCCAGCGTGATCCCGGGCATCCGCCGGACCATCTGCCAGCTCCTGATCTCCGGATACGTCGACGAGGCCATCGCCCGGCGCGTGGGCATGAGCGTGCGGACCTGCCGTTCGCACATCGCGAAGATCGCCGAGCAGCTGGGGAGCACGAACCGGGCGCAGCTCGGCTATCTGCTGGCCACCTCGGACCTGCTCGGCGAGTCCGACGTCACAGATCCAGAGTGATGTCGTAGGAGCCGAGCCACCTGTTCAGCCAGATCGCCATTTCGAGACTGCCCCGGTCGTAGGACCGGCTGGTCGTCCCCTGCGGCCGGTCCAGGACCGCCCGGACCCTGCCCAGGTCGAGCAGGGGCCGGACCGGGGCGTCGTGGTCGCGGACGATCTCCGCCATCTCCGCGCGCAGTCCGCTCTCGTACGCCGGGTCCTGAGTGGTCGGGTACGGGGTCTTGACCCGCTCCAGGACGGACGTGGGCAGCAGGTCGGCCGTGGCGGCGCGGAGCAGACTCTTCTCCCGGCCGTCGAACGCCTTCATCGCCCACGGCGTGTTGAACACGTAGTCGACCAGCCGGTGATCGCAGAAGGGGACCCGGACCTCCAGGCCGACCGCCATGCTCATTCTGTCCTTGCGGTCCAGCAGCGTCTGCACGAAACGGGTGAGGTTGAGGTGGCTCATCTCCCTCATCCGGCGTTCCGCCGGGTCCTCCCCGGGCAGTACGGGCACCTCGCCGAGGGCCTGGTGGTAGCTTGCCCGGCGGTGTCCGGGAATGTCGAGCTTCTCCACCAGCCCCGGGTCGAGCAGCCGGAGCCCGCCGAAGTAGCGGGCCGAGCCCGAGGTGAGCCACGGGAAGGTGTCCGCCCGCACCGCCCCCGGGTTGTGGAACCACCGGTACCCGCCGAAGAGTTCGTCCGCCGACTCCCCCGACAGGGCGACGGTGGTGTGTTCCTTCACGGCCTTGAACAGCAGGTAGAGCGAGGGCCACATGTCGCCCCAGTAGGCCGGCGGCAGGTCCGTGGCCCGCAGGACGGCCGCGCGCACGGCGGGGCTGAGCAACTCGCCGCTGTCCAGCAGGATCTCGGTGTGATCGGCGTCGACGTGCCGCGCCAGCTCACGCGCGTACGGGGCATCGGCCGCGCCGCGGACCGCGTCGGGCCGGAACGGGGCGGCGGCTCCGGCGAAGTCGACGGAGAAGGACCTCAGCCGGCCCGACTCCAGCGTCCGGGCCGCCAGGGCCGTGATGGCGGAGGAGTCCAGTCCTCCGGAGAGCAGGGACGACAGGGGGACGTCCGCCACCATCTGGCGCCGGACGGTGTCCTCCAGGAGCTCGCGGACCGTTCTGATCGTCGTACCGAGGTCGTCGGTGTGCTCGCGGGCCTCCAGCGCCCAGTAGCGGTGCTTGGTCAGCCCCTTCCGGCTCACCCGCACGAGGTGCCCGGGGCGGACCTCGTACATGCCCGAGTAGACGGCGGCCTCCGGCGTCTTCACCATGTCGAGGACCTCGCGCAGGCCGTCGGCGTTCACGCGGGCGGAGACGGTCGGGTGGGCCAGGACGGCCTTCGGCTCGGAACCGAAGAGCACGCCGTCCGGCGTGGGGTAGTAGTACAGCGGCTTGACGCCCATGCGGTCGCGCACGAGGACCAGTTCCTCGTTCCGGCCGTCCCAGACGGCCAGCGCGAACATCCCGTTCAGGCGCTCGGCGAACGCGGGGCCCCACTGGAGGTAGGCGCGGAGCACCACTTCGGTGTCACTGCGCGTGCGAAACGTGTGGCCGTGGCCGGTCAGCTCCGTACGGAGTTCGGAGAAGTTGTAGACCTCTCCGCAGAACGTGAGCGTGACGCTCTCCCGGCCGGCGCGGCCGTCCGCCATCGGCTGCCGGCCGCCGTCCAGGTCGATGATGGCGAGCCGGCGATGCCCCAGGGCCACATGGCGGGCCGTCCACATCCCCTCCGCGTCCGGGCCGCGGCAGGCCAGCGTGTCGGTCATGCTCCGGATCTCGTCGTGCCGCGCCGACACGTCCTGTCCGAAGTCCGCCCATCCAGCGATTCCGCACATTCCCGCCCCTCCCCTACGCGTTGCCCGGAAGAGCTTCGTTGACCAGCTTCACCAGGGTGCCCGGGGTCGCGGCCTGGTAGACGATGTCGAACGAAAGCTCGACCCCCCAGTCGCTCTCGATACGCGTCAGTGTGTTGAACAGCGAGAGCGAGTCGTAGCCGAGGCTCTCGAATTCCTCGTCCGCCATGTCGCCGGCCTGCTCGATCTCGGCCCAGACGTCCTGGTCGGCGCATTCCCGCAGAATGCCCATCAGGTCGTCGAGAGTGAATTCTTTCACTTTCATCCCTCTTCATCGAATTGGTTCCCTCAAGGGCGGCCATGCCGCGAAAGGGTGCTTTTCAGCGGAACGTCACACGGAGGCTTCCGCGTTCTTCTCCCCGGAATCTCCTTCCGCTTCCTCCGCCTCCTTCTTCACCTGGGCGAGGCGCCTGTTGTTCAGCACGGGCAGGACCACGAACGCGGTCGCCGCCATGGCGACACCGCCGGTGTAGAACGCGGCGGGGATGCCGAAGAACTTCGCGACCAGGCCGCCCACGATGCCTCCGACGGTGAAGGCGCCCACGGCGACGGAGCGGTAGGCGGCGGTGACGCGGCCCATCAGTTCGTTCGGCACGATCTGCTGCCGGAGGGTGACGACCTGGATGGTCTGGATCAGCACGACGAAGCCGTCCAGCGCCATGAAGGCGACGGTGGCCGCGGGGCTGATCGCCAGTCCCATGCCGAACGTGGATGCGGCCGACAGCAGGTTCGTCACCAGGATCAGCGTGCCCAGCGGCATCCACTCGCCGACCTTGCCGGCCACGAGGCCACCGAGGACCGCGCCAATGGCACCGGCCGCGAGCATGACGCCGTACCAGCCCGAGGTGACGCCCAGCACGTCCGTCGCGAGCAGCACGAGGATGCCGTACGTGGCGGCGCTGACGGCGTTGCCCATCGCCGCGATCGCGCTCAGCGACCGCAGCGTCGGCGACGCCCAGTACCAGCGCGCGCCGTCGGCGATGTCCGAGGCGATGCCCTTCACCGTCAGGGGTTCCGCGGCCGGCTCCTGCCGCTTCCGGGAGGCCGTGGGGATCAGCGCCAGCAGTCCGATGGCGGCCAGATAGCCGGTGGCGCCGAGCACGAACGGGGCCGCGGCGGCGGAGGCGAAGAGGAATCCGCCGAGCGGGGGCCCGACGAACTCGTTGCAGACGACGTACGTGGTCTGCAGCCGTCCGTTGGCCCGGCCCAGGTCGTCCGGGGCCACCAGGGTCGGAAGCCACGCGGACGACGCGCTGTCGTAGAGCGTCTCGGCGGTCCCGATGGCGAAGAAGACCGCGTAGAGCAGCGGCATGGAGACCGCGTCGCCGAGGACCGCCAGCGCGAGCGCGAGGAATGCGGCGAAGCGGATCCAGTTCGCCGCCTGCGTGACGCGCTTGCGGTCCAGCCGGTCCGCGAGTGCGCCGGATATGAAGGCCAGCACCAGCCACGGGGCCCGCTGCGCCACGGTGATCCCGGCGATCAGCGCCGGGTCGTGGGTCACGGTGGCCGCGAGCAGGGGCGCCGCGGCCAGGCTCACCCCGTCGGAAAGGTTCGAGGTGACGGTGGCCGCCCACAGTTTCCGGAAAGGCCCTTCGCCGGGTACGGAATCCATCGTCAGTTCTCCTTGGATGAGGCTGTGCGGGCCACGGCTTCGGACAGCGCGGCCACGGCGCGGGACTCGGCGAGCGGCATGGTCCAGCCGCTCCCGCCGCTCACCGCGCGGCTGAAGTCGTCCACCATCAGGCGGTAGGCGTCGACGTCGGCGTACTCCGTCACCGTCCTTCGCCCGGACGTGTCGCGGTGGACCAGGTGCACGGTGTCCCGCGCGATCGCGGAGAACGGCCAGTCGGGCAGTGCGAGCCGCTCGCCGTCCCCGCGCAGGTCGAGGACCTCACGCGGCTGGTCCGCCGTGAACGACACGTGGACCGTGGCCGTCGCGCCGTCGTCCCACGCCAGTGATGCCGTGGTGCTCGTGTCGACCCCGGTCGGGCCGGTGACCCTGGTGCCCGACACGACCCGGGGCACCCGCCAGCCGTTCATGGCCAGTACGGCGCTCAGCACGTAGCCCCCCAGGTCGTGGAGTGCGCCGCCGCCCCGCGCCGGGTCCCACCGGTAGTTCCCGTGGTCCGACCGGTGCACGGCGAACGTCGCGTCGATGTGCGCCCCGCGGCCGAAGGACGCGGCGATCCGTTCCGCCGCGCGCATCCGCGGGTGCCACCGGTACCACATGGCTTCCGAGACGGTACGGCCCGCGCGGTCGGCGGCCCGCGCGATCAGGTCCACCTGCGCGGCCGACAGACCGAGCGGCTTCTCGCACAGCACGTGCTTCCCCGCCTCCAGCGCCTTGAGGCACCAGGCCAGGTGGCTCTCGTTGCTCAGGCTGATGTAGGCGACGTCCACCGCGTCGTCCGCCAGCACGTCCGCGTAGTCGGTGGTCCCCCTCCCGGGCGAGAGGGCCTCGGCCCGTCGCAGCTCCCTGGCCGCGGCGATCCGCAGGGTACTCGGCCGGGACCGGTGCACGGCCGGTGCCATGGCGACCCGGGCCGCATGGCCGGCACCGATGAAACCCCAGTTCACCATCGGAACCGCACCCCCGTACCGGGAGCGGAAGGGGCGTGGGCCGACCGGTGCGGAACGGCGGTGTCCGGGTTGCGGCGCCGGATCTCCTCGCGCAGCAGCGCCATCCCCTCCAGGACACCGCAGTGGGCCAGTACGCCGGCGTCGAGCGCTTCGACACCGATACGGCGGGACAGGCGCAGCACGGTCCGCTTCGCCCGCTCGTCGTCCCCCGCCACCAGGTTGACCGCCCCCGCGCCGTCCGGGGCGAGGTCGGCGGCGGTGCAGGTGCTGAAGCCCTTGACCAGTCGCGCGTACGGGATGCGCCGGGCGATCTCGACCGCTCCACTGGTGTGGGGCGGCAGGACGAGGCCGTCGCCCTCCTCGGTCAGCGGGTTCGTCGCGTCCACCACGATCCGGCCCTCGGCGAACCCGGGGAACTTCTCGGCCAGGTTCAGCGCGGCGGAGAAGGGCAGCGCGAGCACCACGACGCCCGCGCCGTCGAGCGCTTCGGGCGTGGGCCGCAAGGCCCCCCGGTCCAGCAGGGGCCCCGCACCTTCGGGCGTCCCGGCACCGGCACGGCGCGCGGCCACCCGGGTGGCGACCCCGTGGTCCATCAGCCGCAGGGCGAGGGCCGTCCCGAAGCGGCCGGCCCCCAGCACGCACACCGGACCGTGGTCGTCGTCAGACATCGGATCCCCCGAGGGTGCGTGCGGCGAAGGCGTGGGCGCTCTTCAGGACGTCGAAGCAGATGGCGGACTCCTCGCCGTCCCTCGGTGCGAACAGCAGGACGGTGCCCCGGGGAAGCCCGTCACCGGCGAGCGGGTGGTACGCGCCCCGGCCCGCCGCGACGACCGAGGCCGCCTCGGCCACCGGCAGGCAGACGTGCCACGAGCCGTCGTACGAGGGGTGGGCGTGCGCGAACTCGAACGACCGGCCCCGCTTCCCCGCCTCCGTCACTTCGGTGAGGTGCAGGCCGACGGCCCCCGGAACGGACACCCTGGTGGGGGCCACCTCGACGCCCGGGAGCTCCTCGCACCTGCGCAGCAGCCGTCGCTGCACGTGGTACGGGGAGTTCTGGGTGAGCTGCTGGTGCGGCACGGTGGCACTGACCCGGGGCAGCGGCCCCGGGCGTTCGGGCAGTCGCATCACGGCCGCTCCCCCTCGGTCGGCGCCGGTCGGGGGGCTCGGCCGGCCGGGCCGAGGTGGTCCACGACGGCGTCGGCGTTGGCCCGCACGTGCCGGGCCGACCCCGCGCCGGGGATCGGCACCACGTGGTCGCCGAGGTCGAGCAGGACGCCGAGCGCCACCTGGGCTGCGGGAACGCCCTTCCGTTCGGCCGCCCGCACCACCCTCGGCTCGGTCAGCAGGGCGCCCTCCGCGAAGGGCTGGTAGGCCATGACGGTGATCCCCCGGTCCTCGCAGTACGCCAACAGGTTCAGGTCGTCCGGCGTGATGCGCCGGGCATGCAGGTGGTTCTGCACGCTGACGACCGGCCCCTCGCGCTCGGCGCGCCGCAGCTGGTCGAGCGTCACGTTGCACAGTCCGATGTGGCGGGCCAGGCCGCTGCGCCGGATGTCCTGCAGGGCACCCACCTGTTCCTCCAGGGGGATCCTGGTGGAGGGGTGGTGCAGTTGCAGCACGTCGACCGCTTCGAGCCGCAGTCTGCGCAGGCTGTCCTCGGCGGCCCGGGCCAGCCTTTCCGGCCGTGCGTCGACGACCCAGCCGCCGTCCGCGTCACGCACCACGCCCACCTTGGTGGCCACGGGCGGACGGGAGCCGCGCCGGCTCAGCACGTCTCCGATGATGCGCTCGGACCAGTGGGGGCCGTAGCAGTCGGCGGTGTCGATGACCGCCACCCCGAGGTCACAGGCGAGGTCCACGGCCCTTCGGCCCTCGGCCTCGTCCCGCGGCGGGCCGAAGGAATCGGGTCCCGCCAGGCGGTTGCCGCCCAGCCCCAGGCGCAGGGGTCCCCACGGCAGGGCCGGTTCCCGCACGGGCGCGCTCCTGACGAGGACGTCGTTCCGGGTGCTCATGACGCGAGGATCTCCAGCCGGTCGAGGCCCCTGCCCAGGAAGCGGCCGGACCAGCGCAGCGGCTGCTCCGCGTGGAGGGAGAGCAGGGGAAGGCGGTCGAGGACCGCGCGCAGCATCGCCTCCAGCTCGACCCGGGCCAGTGAGGCGCCCACGCAGTAGTGCGGGCCCTGGGAGAAGCTGAGGTGCGGGTTGGACGTCCGGTCGAGGCGGTACGCGTCCGGATCGTCGAAGATCCGCGGGTCCCGGTTGCACAGCCCGAGGAGTACGGCCACCTGGGCGTCGGCCGGTATGACCGTGTCCCCCACGGCGGTGGCGCCGGCCGTCCGGCGCATCACCACGTGCGCGGGGGAGTGCAGCCGCAGGAGCTCCTCGATCGCGGGCGCGACCAGTGTCTCGTCGGCCACCAGCCGCTCGAACCGCTCGCGTCGCCACAGCAGCGACAGGAGCATGTTCCCGAAGAAGTTCGCACTCGTCTCGAAGCCCGCGACGACCAGCAGGATGCATGTGGCGAGGAGTTCGTCGTCGTCGATGCCGAGAGCGAGGGCCCGTTCGGCCATGATCGGCAGCAGTCCGGAGCCCCGGGGGGTCTCGCGGTGGGCGGACAGCTCCTCCCGGAAGAAGGCGAGGATCTCCTCGGCACTGCGGTTGAACTGCTCGTCCGTGGTGTGCCGGGACAGCGAGACGGCCCACCGGCCGAGGAAGGCGCTCTCGGCCGGGGACACCCCGAGCAGACGGCAGATGGCGTCCGACGCGACCGGATAGGCCACCTCCGCCATGATGTCGGCCTGCCGTTCCCCGGCCTCGGCCCTGTCGCCCAACCGGTCCAGGCGGTCGCAGGCCGCCCGGTGGATGACGGTCTTCAGCTCGGCCAGGCGGGCGGGGGTGAAGCAGTCGCTGACCATGCGCCGCAGCCGCAGGTGCTGCTGGGCGTCCTTGAACATGAAGAACCGCGAGGAGACCTGGTCCCAGATGCCGGACCCGGGCGTCCTGGTCATGCTGCTGACGCTGCGGTCCCTCAGGAGCTGTACCGCCTCCGGATGGCCGAGGACCAGCCAGAGCCCCTCGTCGGTCTGCTGGACGGCCCGGCTGCGGTCGATTCTGCGGTAGAAGCGCGCCGCGACCTCGTCCTGGGGGTCCTGCCCGACATGATCGATCACCATGCGGAGGCCATCTCCTCTCTCATGCGGCGGTGTTCGGGGTTGAGTGCGGGATGCGGCGGCGGGGAATGCCCGTCGGCCGCACCGGGCCCGCCCGCCGCGGCGAGCCGGGCGACGAACTGCTCCGAGTGACCGGCCACGAGGCTCGATGCCGCGGCGTACACGAACTGGTATCCGACCGAGATGCTGTACGTGTCGCGGAGGTAGAGCATGTCCAGCTCGCTCGAAGGCGGTTCGCAGAGGCCCAGTTCAGCGGCCTCCGTCAGGAAGTAGAAGTGGTTCAGCCATGCCTCGGTGTCGCAGTAGGCGGCCCAGAGCCGCCGTCTCTCGCCGGCTTCCGGGAGCGCGGCGAGGTAGCTGTCGAACCCCACGCGTCCCAGGGCCAGCGCCGTGGCCTCGGATTCGACGTAGTGCGCGAGGCCCTCGGTGGGGCCGGGGCCGGGATCGGCCTCGTAGAGGAAGTGCCCCACCTCGTGGAGCAGTACCGCGAGGCCGGACGTGGTGCCGTCGTCGGTGGCCAGGATGCGAAAGCCGTTGGCCGTCTTGGCGGTTCGGCCGGCCGGTCCGCCGCCGGGCGGGCTGGTGACCGTGGCCAGCGCCGCCTCGCCCGGGAGCGAGAGCTCCCGCACCACGGCGCGGGCCGCCTCGACCGCGCTGCTGTGCAGGGGGCTGTTCCGCAGCCAGGCGTGCTCGATCAGCGGTACGGCGTTGTCGGCGTACCGCTGGAGCAGGGGGGAGGCCGACTCGGCCAGGGCGGCACGGCTCCGGCCGATCTGGGCCCGGTAGAGCCCCCGCACCTCGTCGGAGAGCGGGTGTGCCGCCACCGCGCGACGGCGTTCGGCCCACAGCTCCGCGAGCCGTTCGGGGTTTCTCCGCAATGTCCGGGCGGCTTCGACGTAGCTGGTCATGAAGAGGTCCCAGCCGCCCTGGATCCTGGTGAGCTCAAGGAGTTCCGGCATCGGGGCCACCGACCTTTCTCATGATCCGGGTGCCGAGGAACGGCTGAGCCGGTACAGGCGGGAGCCGTCGCCGAACCGCATCCGGTCTCCGTCGATCACACATCTGGGGTACTGCTCCGTGCCTGCCGCGTAGACATGGGCGGCCGTCCTGCGCAGTTCGATCTCGAACCCGCTCCGGGTGCGCACCGTGGCGACGTCCGCCGCCACCTCGGCCCAAAGGGAGTCGCCCGCATAGCTCCCGGTGTCCTCGGTGCGGTGGTCCGCCGGGGTCGTGCTCTTCGGCGGAAGCCCGCTCCACGACGGCGCCGGCGTGCCCACCGACGAGGCGGCGAGCGCCTGCTTGACCACTGTGCGCAGCTCCGGCGGGGTGACCGCGGCCGAGGCCATGGCGACGATGTGCACGTCCTCCTGGGGGTAGCTCGCGAATTCGGTGGTGAATCCGGCGGCGGCCCCTTGGTGGTGGTAGTACGTCCGCCCTTCTCTGTCCTCGTCGACCAGGACGGACATCGCCATCTTCGGGTGGAGGGCGCGGGAGAGCAGTTCTCCACGGATCCGGCCGCTCACCCCGCCGTCACCGCCGCCCCGCAGCCGGGCCGCGAGGTCGACGAGCAGGGCCATGAGGTCGGCCGGACGCGCCCAGAAGCCGCCGGCACAGGTCTCGGGGTAGTGGAGCGAGCCGTACGGGACCGGTATCGCCGGGTGGATGAAGCCCTTCGCCAGGAGCGGGCTCATCGCTCCCGGGAGCGTGTCGGTCAGCACGGCCGTACCGGGGGAGATCGCCCGGATCGCGTCCGGGAGAGCCGCGGCGGGGCCGCGGCCCCGGTCGAGTTCTTCCTGGAGGAGTGCGAAAGCGCCGCTGCAGTAGGCGACACGGCCCGTCGGTATTCCGGTGAATGCGAGCGCCGGTGACCGCCCCTCCCCGGAGATGATCCCGGCGACGGTGGGAACGTTCTCGTCACGCGGATAGCCGGGAATACTGCGTACGTTGAGGCCCGTGACGTGATGGAGGACCTGGCGGGGTGTGAGGGCGACCCGCTGTCCCAGATACCGGGGAATCAGGTGGTCGACGAACCGCATCGGCTCGTCCAGGGGCAGATCGCCCTGCTCTGCCAGGACGAGGCATGCCGCCGCGGTGACGAACTTCGAAATGGAGCCCAGTTGGTAATACTGCTCCGCCGGCGCCGCACCACCGTGCCCGGCTCCCCGCTCGACCAGGGTCTCGCGTCCCTTGTCGACGAGGAGCACCACCATGTTTCCGCTGGTGCCGGCCTCCACGATCGCCTCGTCGAGCGCGTCCTGAATCATCGCTTGCGGTATCACTGAATCACGAATCCGAGCTGGGAGTTGGGACGGAGGGACGGCCCCTTCAGGAGGTGCCCGCGTCCGATACGAAGAAGCCGACGACCGCCGTCCTGGGCTGGTCTCCCGCGCCGGGCGTCACCGGTGCGACCCGGTGGTGGACGTGGGAGGTGAGGAGGACCAGCCGGTTGGGGCGGGCGGACACGAAGATGCCGTGCCCGATGTCGTTCCGGTACCGCTCGGCGCGTGTGTCGAGCATGAAGTCGGGCCCCAGGTCGCCGCTGATCCCCCGCGGGCGGCCTGCGGATTCCCCGGCCCGTTCCTCTTCGGCACGTTCCCCGGCGCGTTGCTCCTCGGCACGTTCCGCTTCAGCACGTTCCGCTTCGGCACGTTCCTCCTCGGCGAGGACGAGCAGTTCGCCGCCCCACGTGGAACCCCACCGCGGATGCCCGTAGAAGACATAGGCGCCCAGCAGGCTCTCGGCGTCGTTGTGCCAGTTCAGCCCCGCGCCCACACCCGAGAGCACCGTGCGTCCGGTGACCGTGGCCCCCTGGCCGGTGATTCCCCGCGGGTAGTCGTGCGACAGCGCTTCCCCGGGCCCGGCGACGCGCTCGACGAGCTCGCCCACCCGGCCCATCCCCGGCGGAGTGGAGTCCACCCGGCCCCGGGTGACCATCTCGCTCTGAAGGACCGTGGCCGGTGACATCCCGTACGCCTTGACCCATTCCCTGGAATGCATGGGGCGGTACGGCAGGAACTGCAGCGAGGCTGCCAGCGACGCGAATTCGGCCTCACCGAGAAAGTCATCCACCACGGTGAGGTGCGGAGTACTGATGGTGATCTTCATGGGCGGTGTCCTTCTGCGGTGCCGTCGCGGTTCCACACTCGAGGAGCCGGGCGGGCCGACGGCCTGATCGGCACGCCGGCCCGCCCCTCGCCCTGGATCAGACCAGGTCGAGGACGTCCGCCGGAACGACGGCCAGGTTCCGCGGCCAGGCCAGCATCTCGATGTCCTCGATCATCGACTGCTCGGTGTTCTCGACGATCTCGATGCTCTTGTTGTCCTGGGACTCCATAGCCATTCCTTTCACAGGGGGAGCGGACTCCCCTATCCATATGAATCAGCAAGAGCAAGTCGGATTTCCTGGAGTTTTCCTCCAGTTGTTCCGGAGCACTTCCTGCTTGCTGGAACAAGAATTGCCCCGGGAACGACGGCACGACAACGAAGGCAATGGCGCATGATGTGACATTGCAGGAACCTGAGGGAACGGATCCCGCCGAACTCGGGCATTCACTGTCAATCAGGACCGTCCCGGCCGCCGAACCGCTGCGACCGGGGCGCTGCGGCCCGTCGGCGGAACTTGTTGCAGAGCGGACCGGACGCCCAGGGGGCGGCTGGGTACGGGCCGCCCCGCCGGGGCTTGCGGGGCAGCCCTCGCCCCGTGGGCCGGACGTGCCGCCCCGCCCGGCCCACGGGTCCCGCTGCCGGCATGACGGCCGGTGCCCCATTCGGGCATTTCGTTCGTGTTCAGCCTCCTGCAATGCCACTTCATGAACGCCCGCGGCTCTTGTACGGCCGGAGCGGTCGGGAGAGGCTCACTGCCCTGCGACCCTTTGGGCCGCTGCGGAAAAGGGA